>NZ_JBBMFJ010000030.1:0-52207 GCF_040096075.1 Ventrimonas faecis | reverse complement strand
TCTACACCGGTTCCGGTGATCACGGTCTGCAGATCCTTGGTGTAGTCACCGCCGGAAAGGGCGATACCGATCAGACGATCAGAAGACTTACAAACCTCAAGGGCGTTCAGGACACCTTTACAGGACTCCAGTGCTGCCATTAACAGAGTAGAACCTTCCGGTCTGCCGAACTCTCTCTCTGCTGCCAGTACGTGCTCCTCTACGGTATGCACATCCTGTGCGGTCTCGGTCTTTGCGATACGGATGGTATCTGCTCCGCCTGCCACGCAGACACGGATATCTTCTTTCCAGTGCGGGGTATCCAGTCCGTTGATGCGGACAACACGCTCAACTCCGCGGTAATCGATCTCCTGCAGCGCATGATACAGGGAGTATCTTGCTGCATCTTTCTGGTTCTCTGCTACTGCGTCCTCCAGATCCAGCATGATGGAATCCGGTTTGTAGATGTACGGATCCTTGATCAGGCCCGGTTTCTGGCAGTTTAAGAACATCATGGAACGTCTCAGTCTTTTTTTATTCGGATGGCTCATGATTTAATTACACCTCCCCATGGAAGATTCTCAGTGATATCGTTGGAACGATATACTGCGCACTCAACGCGTGCCTTTAAGGTACAGTCTAACGCACCCTTGTCCACTACAGTTACCTTTGCGTCCTTAACATCCAGACGGTTTAAGGTCTCCAGGACGGTTGCCTTGATCTGTTTTCCAAACTGGTGAATCACACTGCTCTCGATGGAAAGCTCTACGGTACCATTTCCCGGCTCTACGGTTACCTGGGCATCGCTGGACTCCAGGGTTCCTGCCATGGCAGCTTTCTTAATCTGCATAATGTCTTCCTCCTTATATAGACGGGAGCATATTTCTGCTCTCCAGATTTAATAGTTCTTCGATCGTCTCCGTTTCTCTTCCCGGACAAACCACACTTAAAAACTCCTCGGCTTTCTTCATGGCCTGTTCCCGGCTCAGCGGTCTTGCCACGCTGCCGGACGGGTCTTCCACTTCTGCTTCGTAAACGGTGCCATCCTGCATGGTGACCTTCACATGACAACCCCAGTGTTTTGGATACTGCTCAGTAAAGCGGTCTGCCGGATGCACCGTGACTTTCTCCAGCAGCTTCTGAACAACCGGATCAAATACCACCTCCGGCTCGAACTGCTCCATTCCGACGGTTCCGCAAAGAAAAGCGGCTGCGACAGAATATGGCGTGGAGAATTTCGCGTCCAGAATGGTTTTCGGATGCAGGCAGCCATCGCTCACGGCACACTGCTTGTAGCCAACCAGGTATGTATCGATCCCGATTGCCTGGATCTGGTCTGCCAGGATTTCTGCTTCGGACATATTCCGAATTTTCAGTCCCATGCGTGCTTCCATCTGCTCCCGGATCTCCAGGATCCCGTCAATGGCACAGTGGGCGCTTCTGCAGCACGGATACGGCTTCATATCCATATTTAAGATTTCATAGACCTCACCCAGTCCCTGGCTCAGTTTTGACACATCACCGCCATCGGACATGGCATATAAAAGTCCGCCATCCTTCGCGTCAAAGATATGCTCCGGTCCGGTCATGCCGGCTTTTGCCAGGAACGCCGCCTCGATGCCATCCGCCGCTGCTCTTGCCGGATGCAGGATCTTACAGTTGCTGCCGTCTCCGAGGAACGCCCAGACACCACTGGACTGGGTTCCGGCCATGCCAAGGGCCGATACGATCTGGTCCACACTCAGATCCAGAAGCTTTGCGCAGGCTGCCGCGCAGCCGAACACGCCGCAGGTTGCCGTGGCATGCCAGCCGCGGTTCCGGTGGGCGGATACACCAAAGGCCATGCCCACACGGTTGACGGTCTCATAACCGCAGACCACCGCCAGCAGAAAGTCTTTTCCGCTCTTTCCCAGATACTCCGCGCAGGACCAGGCCGCCGGGATCAGACTGGCACTTCCGTGGGTTTTGGAAGCGGTGTGGACATCATCCAGTTCCAGGGTATGGGCCAGCATGGCGTTGAGCATAGCAGCGGTTGCCAGTGGATACTTCCGGGTGTCACCCCAGACGGAGACAAATCCCGGCTGAGCCACAGGCGGCATTTCCATCCGGCATCCGCTCACCGTGCCCAGCGCCTCTTTTGCCGCTTCCACCAGCGGATCCTTCGCCGCCCCGGCTGCCACACTGACCAGATCAAGCACGCGGAGCGCGGCAGTCTCCCGCACGCGCTCCGGTAACTGGTCCCATGCGATGTCATGAATGAATTCTGCTAATCTTCGCAAATCCGACATACACACTCCCCATTTCTATTCTGCTTTGTAAGAATTGATCAGGCTGCCTGCCAGAAGGACCTTCTTCTCAGCCTCGCTCACGCCGTTTAACTCCAGTTCCATGGTGCGGGTGCTTCCGTCTTTTCCGATGATGGTTGCCTCGAACCGGGTTGCTCCCTCTTCTACAGCTTTGCGGATACCCGGCAGGTATACATACTCGCCAACCTCCAGGTTGATGTTGTCATCCGGGTAGGTGAATGGCAGCATACCCCAGTTTACGCAGTTGCTGCGGTAACGCTTGGTTGCGTACTCGATACAGATGTTTGCCAGGCCGCCCAGTACCTTCTGGCAGCTTGCGGCATACTCACGGGCAGAGCCATCACCCGGACGTTTTGCGTACAGAACGGAACCGATTCCGGTGGTCTTCATCAGTTCCTCCACCGGTGTGTCTACGCCAGCTGCCTTCAGAACCTCGTAAATCTCTGCGGTCTTTGCTGCATCGCCTGCCACACGGGCTTTCTCGTAAACCTGTACCGCCTTTGCCTTGCCCACATACTCCGGGTCCTTGCGGATCAGGGTGAACTCGGAAATCTTGTACGGGTTGGAACGGTAGGATGCAGTCTCACCGGACGGGATCAGCTCATCGGTGGTGGTTACTTCATCGCGGATCACGCTTGCCACCTGAAGGAGCAGGTTGTCAGTCAGGGCAGACATCTGCGGCCAGTCTTTGATGGACGGACCATAGACGATCTCTGTCTCCGGCTGTGCCTTGCCATAGCCGTTGTAAACGATGTTATCGTAAATATTGCTGTTAAACTCGTAGGTCGGAACGGTGAACTCGACCGGGCAGTCCTCTGCGGAGGTTAAGTAGCCGCCATTAAACGCGGTTGCAGCAATAGATTTGGAATCCATCAGTGCTACGGACGCAATCTGGCCATTTGCCGGGCTGGATCCCTCGCGGTTCGGGAAGTTTCTGGTGCTGTGGCGGATACAGAAATCGTTGTTGCCAGGAGCATCGGAAGCACCGAAGCATGGTCCGCAGAACGCGGTCTTCACACGGGCACCGTAGTTCATCAGGTCATTTAACACACCAATCTTGTTTAACTCATACATGATCGGCTGGGATGCCGGGTAGATGTTAAGCGGGAAGGTTCCAAGACCGCGGTTTAACTTCTTCGCAATCTGGTCTACGGCGTAGATGTTCTCGAAGGAACCCGCCGCGCAGCCTGCGATAGCCGCCTGGTCTACCTTGATCTTGCCGTTGTGGATCTTGGAACGCAGATCTAAGTGAATGTCTTTGTTGTTCTCGAAGACGCGCTCCGCTTCCTTCTCTACCATGCCCAGATATTTCTCCGGATCTGCGATGACATCTGCCAGCGGATAAGCGTTGCTCGGATGGAACGGCAGCGCGATCATCGGAACGATGGTGTCCAGGTTGATCTCTACAATGCCGTCATACAGCGCTGCGTCACCCTGCTGCATGCGCTTAAAATCGTTTGGACGTTTGTGAATCTCAAAATACTCTTTTACCTTGTCATCGGTAGCCCATACGGAGGACAGACATGCAGACTCGGTGGTCATGGTGTCAATGCCGTTACGGAAATCCATGGACATGCTGCTGACACCAGGTCCGATAAACTCGAGGACTTTATTCTTTACAAAGTTGTTTTTAAATACCTTGCCGATGATGCTCAGAGCCACATCCATCGGTCCTACCCACGGCTTCGGAGCGCCGGTCATAAACACGCCGATGACCTCCGGGTAATCAATCTCATAATATTTGCCCAGCATGGCTTTTGCCAGCTCCGGACCGCCCTCACCGATGGATACGGAACCCTGGGTGCCGTAACGGGTGTGGGAATCGGAAACGATGGACATGTCACCGGATTTTACGATCATCTCACGCATGTACTGGTGGATAACTGCCTCGTGCGGCGGAACGAAAATACCGCCGGACTTTTTGCAGGCAGACTCTGCGTATTTATGTACATCGGTGTTGATGGTGCCGCCGACTGCGCACAGACAGTTGTGGCAGTTGGTGAAGACGCACGGCATTGGGAACTCTTTCAGTCCGCTGGCATATGCGGTCTGCAGAATACCAACGTAGGTGTTATCGTATACACCCATGGAATCAAATTTGATTTCCAGATGCTCCATGTTATCGGAGTGATTGTGCTTTTCCAGCACCTGATAGGTTAAAGTCTGTTTTTTGCCCTCTTCCGCGGAAAGCTTTGCTGCTTCCTCCGCAGTGGCGATATGATCATTATTGACAATATAATGTTTGCCCTCGTGTAAGGTTACCATGTGAATATTCTCCTCTCATTTTCTCAATGAACTGCTCTCTCATTCCAGGATTGCCAGATGCCCGCAGCCCCGGCAATCCCATGATCTCAATCAGTCTCTGACGTAAACCCAGCCGTCCATGATTCTTCTTGCGGTACGGGTCACGCCGCCCTTGATGACGCGCTCGCCGTCCATCTTGACATCTACCTCAGTCACGCCGCTGGAATGTCCGATCTTGATGATATCCTGATCCGGTGCCGGTTTTGCGATATCATTTACGATGGTTCCCGGGATTCTTGCTGCTGCTCCGGTTCCGACTGCAACGGTCATCGGATATGCCTTGTGCAGGGATCCTACGGAGATAGCCCGGCAGCAGATATCCATAGCCTCTGCCTTGACCTCGTTCTTATCCATGTCAATGTAATCCTGCGGATCAGAGATGATGGATACCTTCGGTGCGGAAGTGGATTTGGTTCTTGCATCCTCCCACTTCTCTACGAAACCACATTTCAATGCTGCGATGCAGCGGATACGCTCAATGTGCTCCATGACATCCTTATTCTGGTTCAGTTCCACCAGCTCGGTTCCCTTGATGCCCAAGTCTTTCGCACGGATGAATACCATCGGATTGGAGCAGTCTAACACGGTTACTTCAATCTCGCCGTAACCCGGGACATCGAAGATATCTCTCTTGTTTCCGGTCGGGAACAGCTTGCCGGTCTTGGAACCTGCCGGATCCTCAAAGTACATATCGATGCGGGAACCGGTTCCCGGTACACCCTTGATGACCTCGTCACCGTGCACCATAGCGTGACCGTCCTCTACCCGGACATGTTCCTCAATGATCTTGTTGGTGTTGGTGTTCAGCACGCGCACAACCGTAATCGGCTCTACTGCCTTTACCAGTCCCTCATCAATGGCGAAGGGTCCGACTGCGGAAGAAATGTTGCCGCAGTTTGCGCTGCCATCCACGCGCGGGATTACGATGTCTACCTGTTTGAAAGTATAGTTAACATCCACATCCTCCCGGTCAGATGGGGAAATGATGGCAATCTTGCTGGTGGAAGAAACGGTTCCGCCCATGCCGTCGATCTGTTTCACATCCGGGGTTCCCATGACTTTCATGAAAATTTCATCCCAGAGGCTTCTGTCCTCCGGAAGGTCTTTCTCATGGAAGAATACTGCTTTGCTGGTGCCGCCGCGCATATACACGCAGGGATATTTTTTCATATACATAACTGACAACTCCTTTTCTGATTTCGTGCTTGTTTTTTGTTATCTTTACTATAATCCATCTGTTTCATAATGTAAAATTGTCTATTTTTATCATTATCAATAACTATCAGGAATGTATATGGCAGGAAACACGGTGCAAAAAAAGCTTGACCCTGGAACGGTTCCAGGGTTTACAATAGATAACAAAAACAAACAATCAAATCTGGAGGTTTTCAAAGATGAGAAAGAATCATAAGATAAAAGCTGCATTCTTTGCAGGACTTGCAGGAACCATGATGCTTGGAAGCTGCCTGACTGCCTATGCGGCCGGAGTAACCAAATCAAATGGAAAGCTTTACTACTATCAGGCAGACGGCTCTCTGGCTACCGGCCTGATCCATGACACAGCTTCTGATAAATATTACTATGCTCTCACCGACGGCAGCCTGGTAACCGGCTGGCTCCATCTGGATCAGGATTACTACTATATGAATGATGATGGTGCCCTGTGGACCGGCTGGAGAACCATCGCCGGTTCCCGCTACTATTTCTACCCGGAATCCGGCAAATGCGCGCTGAACGTAGCTATGCCGATCGGGGACAGCTGGTACTTATTCGGAAGCGATGGCAAGATGCAGACCGGTTTCCAGAACGTAAATGGCAGCACCTACTACTTTGACCCGTCCAACGGTGTCATGATCGCAGGAACCACCCGCACCATAGGCGGCACTTCCTACACCTTCAATGCCAACGGAACCTGCACCACCCATGTGGATACTGCAAACTCCTACGTTTTCGGAGATGAGGCAGAGAATCAGAATAACAATACCGCAAACAACACCCAGGACACCTATACCGAAGGCGGTTCCCGCGTGGTAACCGCAGGATCCAGCAGATATTAATTGTGAACCTCAACAAAAGAGAGCCTGACCATTCTCCCCTCGGTCAGACTCTCTTTTTACATGCTTTTATTTATCTGCAAATACTCCCTATATTTCCAGATCCGGATGTGGTTGATAAAGCGCCCTTACGCTTCCACATCCTTCTTCAATAATCCCATGATCACGCAGCCCACTACGGAACCGATTACAACGGCTGCCAGATACATGAACGGATTGCCAATGGTCGGCAGAACAAACATACCGCCGTGAGGTGCCCGCAGGGTACAGCCGAATGCCATGGACAGGCCGCCTGCTACTGCCGCGCCAATCGCGCAGGACGGAATCACGCGGAGCGGATCCTGTGCCGCAAACGGGATGGCTCCTTCGGTAATGAAGGAAAGTCCCATCACATAGTTGACCAGTCCGGACTGACGCTCCTTCTCGGTGAATTTCTTCTTGAAGAAGGTGGTGCACAGCGCAATGGCGATCGGCGGAACCATTCCGCCTGCCATAACGGAAGCCATCACCTCAAAGTTGCCCTCTGCCAGCTGCGCGGTACCGAATACATAAGCTGCCTTGTTGAAGGGACCGCCCATATCGATGGACATCATACCGCCCAGTACCATGCCCAGCACGATGCGGCTGCTGCCGCCCATGCCGTTTAAGAAAGCGCTTAACGCATTATTGATCATGCCCATGTACGGGTTGATGAAGGTGGTTACCACGGCTGCCAGGAAAATACCGATGACCGGATACAGAAGCACCGGCTTGATGCCCTCTAAGGACTTCGGCAGTTTTGAGAACAGTTTTCTTAAGCCAACTACCAGATAACCGCCTGCAAAACCTGCAAACAGCGCGCCCAGGAAACCGGCGTTCACATCACCGCCTGCCGGATTCGCGAAGGTACATCCCATCTTCGCCACCAGTCCGGCTACCAGTCCGGCTACCAGTCCGACTGCAAGACCAGGACGGTCCGCAATACTCATGGCAATAGTTCTGTAATACGCATCGTTTCATCCCCCTATTTTTCATTCAGCTGCGCGAACAATTCCATAATCTTCTCCCTGCTGCCGATTCCGTAAGAAAAGGCAGTTGCTCCTCCGCTGGCTGTGCCAAGCTTCAAAGCATAACCATAATCCCCTGTTTTTAAATATCCGGCCAGGAACCCGGCTACCATGGAATCTCCCGCTCCCACGGAATTGATGACGGTTCCGCGGCAGACACCTTCTTTGTAAATCTCCCCGTTTTCTGTCAGAAGAAGGGCTCCGTCACCCGCCATGGATACCAGAACATTGCGCGCTCCCCGCGCCTGCAGCTCTTTTGCCCCTTCCAGAAGTTCTTCCCTTGTAGTGAGCGTCCGGTCAAGCATGGCCTCCAGCTCGTGGTTGTTCGGCTTGATCAGGAACGGATGCAGCGGAAGCACTTCCATAAGAAGGTGTTTCTCCGCGTCCACCACGATCTGAATCCCCCGGCCGGAAAGCCGCTCCATGATTTCCTTATAAATACCGTTTCCGATGCTGGACGGAATACTTCCGGAAAGTACCAGAACATCTTCTGCTTTCAGCTCATCCAGCTGCTCAAACAGCAGAGCCACATTTTTTTCGGTGATGCGTGGACCCATGCCGTTGATCTCGGTCTCTTCATCGGATTTCATCTTGACGTTGATACGGGACAGCCCCTCCTTCACGCGGATGAAATCGGAATGAAAACCGGCCTTCTGACAGCGCCGTACGATTTCCTCTCCAGTGAATCCGGCCACAAAACCAAGCGCCGTGCTCTCATAGCCAAGATTTGCCAGCAGTGTTGAGACGTTGATTCCCTTTCCCCCACAGACCATGGTCTCTTCCTTTGTGCGGTTGATCTGGCCCGGCACAAAATGATCCACAGCGATCACATAGTCCAGAGCCGGATTAAAGGTTACTGTGTAAATCATATATCATTTCTCCTTAGCTTCAAGAAATTTTATTTCTTATCTCTGGGTCCATCATAATATGATTTTAGTTTTTCGTCAATAGTGTTTTCCGTGAAATTTCTTTTCATGATAATTTTCAGCATTTAACACAAAAAGATGGCCTCCCCATACAGGAATACCACCTTTCTTTTGTACAAAATACCTATGTTATTCTTTCCGTTTTTCCACCTGTTTATCCGCAGAGATGGCTTTTTCATGACGGCGCACATGACTGACCGCATCCGGCATGCCTGCCATCAGAAGCAGATACAGCATTTCCATGACTGCGGTAGCCGCAACCCGGGAAAACCAGAACTCCTCGGTAAAGAGCTTTTCCCGGGTGGCCGTGATGATCCGGTAGTCTGCCATCTGTGCTAACGGCGACTCCGGGTTGTTGGTAATCAAAATGACTGTTGCACCATTTTCTTTCGCGCCTTCTGCAAGGATCTGCAGGCGGTTGGAGGTACCGGAGTTGGAAATGATGAGCACCACATCTTCCGACCCCAGATTAAACGCGTGGGCTGTCTGGGCTTCCCAGATGGTTTCCGCCACTGCCGTAATGCCCAGCTGGCTGAACTTAAACGCGCCGTCCAACGCCACCGGCAGCGTATTTCCCACCGCCGCCAGCTGCACGAGCCGCGCGTGCTCCAGCTTTTGCAGAATCGTCTCCAGATTGTCTGTATCCATCATCCGCACCGTTTCTGTCAGCTCCGCGATCTTGTTTGCCAGAATATTTTTTAAGGACTGGGCCAGATCATGGCGGTCAATCTCATTGGTGACCTCCTGCTCCTGATGTTCCTCCTCCAGAAGCTCCCTGGTCAGAGCCATCTTTAAATCCTGAAACCCCTTAAAGCCGCATCTGCGGCAAAACCGCGATACTGTTGCGTCACTGGTCTGACTGGCTTTCGCCAGCTCTCCCACCGTCATACCGGCGGCCTCTGCCTTATGCTCTATCAGAAAATCCGCAATCTTCTTTTCTGCCTCAAAAAAACTGTCGTAGGCCGAACAGATTACGGAGGTTGCGTTTCGTGCTTCACTCATTCCATCCACTTCCAATTTCATGTAAATTTGTTTCCTGACCATACTATAACACACTTTCACAAAAAAGAAAACCTGCCGCGGTTTACGCAATGCGTGAACCGCAACAGGTTTTCCTAAGAAGGGATATGAAAACGAAAAATTCGAATTATTTAATCTTGTCGATGGTCTCTAACAGGTAATCAGTAAACTCTGCTGCGCTTGCGCCGTCTACATCAGTGGTAACAACTTTCTTGCGCTCGGTAATGGTGCAGATGTCCAGAGCCTTCTCCAGAATCTCCTTGCGGTCAGCGTAACCGATGTGAGCCATCAGCATGCCAGCTGCACGGATCAGGGAACACGGATCTGCGTAATCGCCTCTGCCATGATTGATCAGGAACGGTGCGGTTCCGTGAATAGCCTCAAACATCGCGTACTTGTTGCCCAGGTTGGAGGAAGAAGCGGTTCCCAGACCACCCTGATGCTCAGCAGCAACATCTGTTACGATGTCACCGTACAGGTTCGGCAGTACTACAACCTCGATGCCCTTGTTGAACTCCGGATCCAGCATCTTTGCGCACATTGCGTCAACCAGACGCTCCTGGATTTCAATCTCCGGATATTCCTCGCCCACTTTTCGGACAGCCTTAATGAAGTTGCCGTCAGCCAGCTTTACAATGTTTGCCTTGGTTACGATGGTCACGTTCTTCTTGCCGTTCTTTCTTGCGAACTCAAAAGCGGCTCTTGCGATACGCTCACTGCCCTGTTTGGTCTGAACCTTGAAATCTACAGCCAGGTCGTCATTTACCTGAATGCCCTTATTGCCCCAGATGTACTCGCCCTCGATGTTCTCACGGAAGAAGGTCCAGTCAATGTTCTTCTCCGGAATCTTGATCGGACGGACAGCTGCGAACAGCTCCAGGCCGCGGCGCAGCAGGCTGTTTGCGGATACCAGGTTCGGCCACGGCTCACCGGCACGCGGGGTAACCATCGGTCCTTTGATGAGAACGTTGCATTTCTTGATCTCTTCGAATACATCATCCGGAAGGCTCTGCAGCTTAGCGGCACGGTTCTCAATGGTCATGCCCTCGATCTCGCGGATCTCGATGCGGCCGCTTGCGATCTCCGGTGCCAGTAAGTCGTTCAGCACGCGAAGTGCCTGCTTCATGATGATCGGGCCAATGCCATCGCCCGGAAGTACGCCGATGACGATCTTCTCCAGCTTGTCAAAATCGGTTACCTCGTTGTCTGCTTTCATGCGCTCGATGCGCTCAAACTCAGACTGAATCAGTTCGCCGAACTTTTCCTGTGCAACTTTTACATTCTCTACATTCTTCTCCATGATTTCCCTCCATGTGTGTTGGTCGTTCTTTGTTATGGCCCTATCTTAACACAGGGTTTCACATAGGTAAAATACATAAATCCGCATATCTCATATAGGAATTTTGCATGATGTGTGGTACACTAACATACAAAGAAAACCATCACAGGCCATGAACGGCTGCCGCAAATCAGGACAGCCGCTCTATCCTGAAACAAATGGAGGTTCCCACAAATGACACAGAACGAACTTCTTTATATCTTAACCATAGCCGAACACGGAAACATCACCAGGGCCGCCCAGGAGCTCTTCATCTCCCAGCCTTCCTTGAGTGAATCCTTAAATAAAGTTGAACAGGAATTTGGCAAAACAATTTTTGACCGCACCCAGGAGGGGCTGGTTCCAACCGCCTTTGGCCTGCGCTACTTAGACACCGCAAGAAAGATCCTCGACCGCTGCAAACGCCTGGAAGCCGACCTGGATGAGTACCGCCAGATGCGCCGCGGAAAGCTCACCTTCGGTATCCCCATGAATCTGGGCACCTACCTGCTGCCCAAAATCCTGCCCGCCTTTCAGGAGCTCTACCCCGACATCACCGTGCAGTTTAAAGAAAACAACTCCTCGGAACTGGACAAGCTCATGCTGTCTGGCAAGCTGGACTTTTCCGTCATGCACTATGAGACACCCAACGAGGCCATCCACTATGAGCTTCTGGCGGAGGATGACTTCTATCTGGTTATGCCCCTCGCCCTGGCACGGACATACAACTTCCCGGAATACCGTCCCTTAAGCATCTACGACTTAAAAGCACTGGAAAAAGAACCTTTTCTCATGGTGGCTAACAGACAGAAGCTGCGTCAAGTAGCAGACTCCATTCTGGCCCAGCTTTCCATCAAACCAAACATCCGCTACACCACCAAAAACATGGAGACCGCCAAGCGCCTGGCCGCCGCTGGCATGGGCATCACCTTCCTGCCCCACTCCTACTTAAACCTCTTTTCCGGCGTGGAAAACCTGGCCTGCTACCCCCTGGATCCTGCCCTGCAGGCATCCTGGAAGCTGGTCATCGGCTACCCCGACAGCCGCCTGCTCTCCCGGTGCGCCAAAGAATTTATCTCCTTCCTGAAACAGAAAATGCAGCCTGACGAAGCTTAACGCTTCGCCGGCTGCATTTTTGCTTTTTTGCGCAAACTCAGCTTTCCGCCGACTGTTTCAGCTCATCATACATTGTAAGAATCTCATCGGCGGCCTGCAGATAAACCTCCCCCTCCGGCGTCGGCCTGAGTCCCTCCGGGGTCCGCTTAAACAGAATGATGTCCATATCTTCCTCCACCCGGTGCACGGCCCGGCTTAAGGACGAGGGATTTTTCTGAAGCAGCACAGCCGCTTTCTGGACACTTCCCGCCTCCGCAATGCATTTCATATACCGCAGTTCTTTCTCGTTCATACTGCTCTCCTGAAGTGATTAGTTATCGGATCTGGAAAAAGCATTCTTCATCTGGCTGCTCAGTTCAAACAGCACCTTATCCAGGGTATCTGCCGTCTTTTTCTTTAACATATCCGCAATCTCCCGGTTTGCGTCCTCCCGCAGAATGCGGCGCTCCTCCGGATCTTTCGCATCTTCCATCAGCGCGTCATACTTATGCAGGATCGCGTAGGCAGCAGACTGGACTGCCAGCTGGTAACGCTCCACATGGACAATGGATTTTCCGTAGGAGGCATCTGTCATGGCTGCAATCAGACGGCTGTTCCAGTAGAAGTTGTCGGTGGAAACCTCTTTTGTGGTGTTGGCCAGATACTCCGGGGTCTCAGAGATCCGCGCGTAGAACGGTACCAGCACATTAAAGGCGTTGGAGGCAAAGGCCAGCCACTGGATCACGGCTGCATCCTCCGTCTGGTCCGGGCGCATCTGGATAACTGCCACAAAATCATTCCGGTTGATGCCGACTGCCCGGTATTTGCCCCGCTCAGAAAGATCACCACGACTGGTATACGGATCATACGGAGTTCCCTGATAATGGGTAGAAAGCACGTACTTCACATCTTCCACCGTCAGCTTCTTCTCCGGCACCAGACTCCACGGGATATCATCGGATTCCGGGCCATAGTCCGCGTCCACGCCATCCCAGGCGAATGTGTGCGGATTTAAGCAGCGCTCGATATACCAGGCCCGGGGCGTATTGTATACATGGTCAGAATCCGTATGGCTTCCGAAGGCGTCGCGCGGGCAGAACACTCCATCTTTATCCAGGCGCAGGTCCAGATGGTTCTTCTCGATAAACTCTCTTAAATCCGCGGAGCAGAGGTGCTCCTTCTGTTCGCCAAATGCATCCTCCAGATCAAACTCATCCATGCCAAACTGGTTCGGCATCACCACATACCGGTCATCCGGAACCTTCTTCGCGATCCAGTGATGGCCGCCAATGGTCTCCAGCCACCAGATCTCATCCGGATCCTGGAACGCGATGCCGTTCTTTTCATAGGTTCCATAAGTCTCCAGCAGGCTTCCCAGACGCAGAACGCCTTCCCTTGCGCTGTTTATGTACGGGAGCACCAGATACACAATGTCCTCCTCGCCAATGCCGCCCGGCACCTCTTCTTTTCCGTCCTCAGCCGGCTGGTATTCCACAAGCGGATCTGCGCCCAGTACCCGCGGATTGGAAGTGATAGTCTCGGTGGCAGTCATCGCCACATTCTTTTCGTTCACGCCGCTGGCTGCCCAGATACCTTTCCCGGCTACCGCGTTCGGCACCGCTGTAAACTGGTATGGATGCTCCGGAAGCTCCACCTCCACATAAGACAATACGGAACGGTAAGTCTGCTTCTGGTCCTCCGGGTGGATCACCACAAATTTTTTCGGGGTAAAATGACCAGACCCGGAATCATCATTCCGGGCGATCATGGTAGAACCGTCATAAGATGCATGTTTTCCTACAAGAATCGTTGTACAAGCCATGTTTGTATCCTCCTGATGTCACTTTTTGCCGCTGTTCCTCTTTTGTGTAAACAGCAGCAGGGTTTTCTATGTAACATCTTACCTCAGGATACCGGAAAAAACAATCCGGAAATCCAGAAAACCATGCCGGCCCCGGCTACACGCACTGCCCCCTCTTTACCGGATCAGATCCCTCCGGCTGATATAGTGGGTATGTAAGAGCTCATGGGATTTTTCACTCAGCGGCTCTCCCAGAAATTCTTTGTAGATCTGCTGTACATACGGGTTCTCGTGGGATTTGCGGATTGGGAGATTGCGGTCTTCCTGGTAGATGGCATCACGTCTTGCGGCAAGTTTCTTCCAGGTGGTCGGCGCGTTTCCGCCGCCTCCGATGCAGCCGCCCGGGCAGCTCATCACCTCAATAAAGTGGTAATCTGCCTTGCCTTCCCGCACCAGCTCCAGAACTTTCTTTGCGTTGGCCAGTCCGTGGACAATGGCTACTTTCACGGTCAGGTCACCGATCTGCAAAGATGCCTCGCGGATGCCCTCAAAACCGCGCACTGCCGTAAATTCCAGGCGTTCCTCCAGGGAATTGCCAGTCACCACCTCGTACACAGTACGCAGGGCTGCCTCCATCACGCCGCCGGTAATGCCGAAGATCTGGGCCGCGCCGCTTCCAAGTCCAAAGGGCACATCAAACTCCGCGTCCTCCAGGTTGTCAAAATCAATGCCTGCGGTGCGGATCATCTTCGCCAGCTCCACTACCGTGATGACAATATCCACGTCATCCTTCATCTCCGGGCGCTTGCACTCAAATTTCTTTGCGGTACACGGCATCACGGACACGCTGCAGATATCCTCACGTTTCAGACCCTCTTTCTCCGCAAAATACGTCTTGATGATGCTTCCGAACATCTGCTGCGGAGACTTCGCGGTGGAAAGATGCGGCAGAAGATCCGGTCCGTAGGTCTCACAGTATTTCACCCACGCCGGACAGCAGGAGGTAAACATCGGCAGGGTACCGCCCTCTTTTAAGCGCTTCAAGAACTCCGTTCCCTCTTCCATAATGGTTAAGTCCGCGCTGAAATCGGAGTCAAACACCTTGTAAAAGCCAATCTTCTTTAAGGCATGCACGATCTTTCCGGTGGAAACGGTGCCAGGCTTCTGGCCCAGTGCCTCTGCCAGGTTGATGCGGACAGACGGTGCCATCTGAATCACCATAGTCTTGCCGGCTGCCGTCTGGCGGTACACCTCATCGGTATTGTCGCGGATGGAAAGCGCGCCCACCGGACACACCTGCACGCACTGGCCGCAGCCCACACAGGAGGTATCCACCAGATCCTTGCCGTAAGGCGGTACGATCTCCGTGTGGAACCCGCGGTTTTCCTTCGCCATCACCTGAATTCCCTGCACCTTGCCGCAGCTTTCCATACAGCGCCCGCAGAGAATGCACTTCTTCATATCCCGGACGATGCACGGGGAAGATTCATCCTTCTTGGTGGAACGCAGGGTCAGCTCGTATCGGTTCGGCTGGTTCATGTTTAAATCCTTCGCCACCTTCTGCAGCTCACAGGAACCGTTCTTGGAGCAGATCAGGCAGTCCTGGGGATGCCGGGCCAGAATCAGCTCCATCACGTTTTTGCGGGCCTTGATGACCTTCGGGGACGCGGTCTTTACCACCATGCCCTCGGAAACCGGCGTATTGCAGGCAGTCGGCAGCAGGCGCTGGCCCTCCACCTCCACCACGCAGATCCGGCAGACCGCCTTCACCGCCTGGTCCTCATGGTAACACAGGGTCGGGATATGAACATTCAGCTTTCTCGCTGCTTCCAGGATCGTGGTGCCCTCCGGGACCTCCACGCACTCTCCATCAATCTTCAAATGAATCATAATACTCTCCTCCTGTCTGACTGCATACCGGGCAGTGATCCCGGTCAATATGGCTTAAATACTCGAAATAAAAGTTCTGGATGCTGCTGGTCACCGGCACGGCCGTGGAATGGCCCAGTCCGCAGAGGGCGGTCAGCCGCATGGTCTCCGCAAGATCCTGAATGGTATCAAGATCCCGGACACTGCCCTGTCCCTTGGCGATCTTGCTGATGAGCTGGTACAGACGGGTTCCGCCCTCTCTGCACGGCGTACATTTTCCGCAGGATTCATCCCGGAAGAAATCCAGGTTGTTGCGCACAATGTCGATGATGCAGTTGCGGTCATCGATTACCAGAATAGTTCCGCAGCCCAGTCTTCCGCCAGACGCGCTCACGGAATCAATATCCAGTGTCATATCAATCTGCTCCGCGTTGATGATGGCACCGGAGGCACCACCGGTCTGTACCGCGAGAAGTTTCCGGTCATCCTCAATGCCGCCGCAGACCTCATAGATCAGTTCCTTTAAGTTGATGCCCATCTGAAACTCATACACGCCTCTGTGCTTCACATTTCCGCAGACGGTAAACAGCTTCGTTCCCGGGCTGTTCTCCGTTCCCAGAGAACGGTACCACTCCGCGCCGTTGCGGAAAATCGGGGCAATGTTGGCCAGAGTTTCCACGTTGTTTAACACCGTTGGCTTTCCAAACAGGCCCTTGATACCAGGGAACGGCGGACGGAATCTCGGCTCACCGCGCTTTCCCTCAATGGACTCAAACAGCGCCGTCTCCTCGCCGCAGACATACGCGCCGGCACCGGAGCGGAGCTTAACGGTAAAATCAAAACCGCTGCCAAAGATATTTTCACCAAGGCATCCTTCCTCGATGGAGCTTGCAATCGCTGCCTCCAGAATCGGCATCAGATAGGTATACTCCGCCCGCAGGTAAATGAATCCCACATGGGCATTCACGGCCTTTCCCGCAATCGCCATGCCCTCCAAAATCGCGCATGGATCCGTGCTTAAGAGAATACGGTCCTTATTGGTTCCAGGTTCGCCCTCATCCGCGTTGCAGACAATGTACTTCACATCGCCCGGCGCGTCATAGGCAAACTGCAGCTTCCGGTAGGTCGGGAAGCCTGCGCCGCCGCGACCCCGGAGTCCTGCCTGCTTTAATTCCTCAATGATCTCGGCGCCGTTCATCGAAAGTGCCTTTCTAAGAGCCTCATAACCGCCGGTCTTCACATAATCCGCCGCGCTCTTCGGATCAATCTTTCCTTTATTCCGCAGTAAAACAATGGTCTCCTCCATCAGTCTTCCACCTCCTCACGGATGTACATTTTCACAATGGACCGCACGCTGTCCGGCGTCAGGTTTCCGTAGGTCTTCTCATTGATCATAATGGCCGGTGACACCTCGCAGATACCCAGGCACGGACAGTATTCCAGAGTGAACCGGTTGTCCTCCGTGGTCTCGCCCATCTTGATATGTAAAAGATCCTCCAGCGCCCGCACGATCTCCTTTGCGCCCTTCACATGGCACGGCGCGCTTTTGCACATGCGGATGATGTACTTGCCTCTCGGTTTCACGGAAAGCATCGCGTAAAACGTGACAAAACTGTACACATCCGTCTGCGGAATCCCCATCTCCCGGGCAATGACCGATGCCACCGACGCGGAAAACGCCGGGACGATCTTCTGCACCTGAATGATGACCTTCATTAACATCTCCGGCCGTCCCTTGTAGCGTGACGCGATCTCCGCCACCTGAACCAGCTTGGATGATGATGTCTTGTAGCTGTATGTTTCTTCTACCTTCATAACCAACCTCCATTCTGTCCGCGCCTGCCTGCGCCATGGTTTCTACTGCAAAATCCACTTCCGGCAGCCACGGTCATGCGAGAAATTCTCATTTACGTTTCTATCCACAGTATACGAAACCTGCAGTCCGCGGTCTAATACAGAAAAGAGCGGAATATATATAGGCAAATTGCATCTTATGTTACTTTTCTGTCTATCATTGTATTTTTACGATGTTGCAGCCGCGCATAAATACAAAACGACAGGGCAGAACCATTTCCGATTCTGCCCTGCCGTTTCACAGGAATTGATACACTTGTATAAGGGGTCCCGTTTCTTACTTAATTATATAATTATAAGAAGAACGAGAAGAAGAACGATGCAATGATCAGCACAATACCACCGCCCACACGGCTGGAAAGCTGCGCGTAGCTGATGAGTTCCAGTCTCTGTGCTGCGCCAAGTACGGCAATGTCACCTGCGCCGCCGCGGTTTGCCATGCAAAGTCCGGCAGTAACCGCTGCGTCGATCGGATAGAAGCCTACCAGCTTACCAACAAGTCCGCTGCCCAGGATTGCGCCCACTACGATCACGGCTGCAATGATCAGGTTTGCCGGGCTGCATGCGGAAACCAGCTCGCCCAGGTCAAAGTCAAATCCAAGACCAACCATGGTCATGAGCGCTACAACGGATACCATGAAGGATTGCATATTTCTGGCTGCCACACGGATGTTTGCCGGAACAATGCCCAGCGCTGCCAGAACAACAACGAAGATGATGCTGTAGGCAAAGGTATGGATCTGTGCGCCAAATACGGTCGGGAGCAGTACCTTGCTGAACAGACGTCCAACTGCGTAGACAGCGCCCATTAACAGCAGCGTACCACTATAATCGGTTAAAGAAACCTTAACTTCCACATCTTCCTTGATCAGCTTGCTGTCCACCGGCATGATGTTGGTGCCATCGCCGGTCAGGGACGGTACTTTCTTGCCGAGACGGTTTAACATCGCGCCTGCCAGGATACAGAACAGGTTTGCGATGGTCAGGATGATGATCGCGAAGGAATAATAGTTTGCGGCCGGTTCGCCGCTGATCTGCTCATAGATCTGGGAAAGCGGGACTGCGCCTGCGCCGTTGCCGCCGCCCATGATCGGAAGCACATATTTGATGATCATATCGATCGGCTGTACGCCAAAGATAAACCCTGCAGCCACGCCAAACAGCGCTGCGCCAAAGAGGCCGCCGAGAATAGCCGGTACATAACCTGCAAAGCTGCGAAGCAGTACCTTGCGGTCAAGAGAAAGAATGGAACCCATGATCAGCGCGATGATGAACACGCTTAAGATGTTGACATCACCCTGTACCATGGTGTCCACCAGCTCCAGATATCCTTCCGGAATCAGGTTAAACTGCTTCAGTAACGCGCATCCGAAGAATACCATTAAGAGGCCGCCGCCAATGTAGGTATTCCAGATCGGCAGAATCTTGCCGAATTTGTAGAGCGCGATGGAAAATGCCATAACAAACGCGATGAACGCGATCGCGTCATAACCCAGGGTGTCCGTGTAAGCCACCGCCAGCACTGCAAACGTGCACAGCAGGTAGAGCCACCACGGAAGGCCGCCCAGAACCTTTAACTCCTGCAAAAAGCTTTTTTTCTTTTCCTCACCCATATTTTTTCTCCTTTTTATTTTGTGTGCGCTCCCGGAATGTCTGCGATTCCGGGAACGCACTTTATTTCAATACTCATTCCCCGTTTGCCGCTGCTTCTTTCTGCGGCGTGTTTCCCCCGTCCCGGCAGATGTCGGAGCATATTTCTGACTTACTCTTTGCCGAGCTGCTTTTTCAGATACCGAAGCTGTCCGCCGCAGGAGATAACCTCCAGCTCACTGTCGGAAAGCTCCAGTCTTGCTTTGAAGGTAACACCCTTTGTGTTATCACGGATCTCCACTTCTTTCGTCTGCATCTGCTCCAGCAGTCCGTTGATTTCCAGCTCATCGCCCTGCTCGATCTTGTCGTAATCCGCCGGATCCTCAAAAATCATCGGGATGATGCCGTGGTTGATCAGGTTGCCCTTGTGGATGCGGGCAATGCTCTTTGCGATGACAGCGCGGACGCCTAAGTACATCGGGTTGATGGCTGCGTGCTCACGGGAAGATCCCTGGCCGTAGTTCTCGCCGCCGATGATAATGCTCTGCCCCATCTCCTTCGCTCTGGCCGCAAACTCCGGATCATACCGGTGATAGCAGTACTGGCTCATGAGCGGAATGTTGGAACGCATGCTGGAGAACTCTGCGCTGGCCGGGGTGATGTCATCCGTGGTGATATTATCCACCGTCTTTAAGCTGACCGGAACGCACAGATGCTCGGTCGGCTGCTCCGGGATCGGAAGGAACTTGATGTTCGGTCCCTTTACCACCTCAACCTGCTTTGCCTCTTCCTCCGGGAGCGGTTTGATGATCATGGAATCATCCACCGGGTAAACATCCGGCTCGTGAATCTCTGCCAGTTTTGCCACATCCGCACCCAGGATATCCTCTGCAGTTGCGAAGGTTCCAAGAATTGCGGTTGCAGCGGCGCTCTCCGGGCTCACCAGATAAATCTCGGCAGTCGGGTTGCCGGCACGTCCCTTGAAGTTCCGGTTGGAAGTGCGGACTGCAACGCCCTTGGTTGCCGGAGACTGGCCGATGGCGCAGCACGGACCACAGGCAGTTTCCAGAACACGCACGCCTGCATCGATCAGCATCTCCATGTATCCGTCGCGCAGCAGCTGCTTGTACACCTGTTTGGAGGAAACCGCGCAGGTACAGCTAACATCCTCATTTACATGTCTGCCCTGCAGCACCAGAGCCACCTTCGCGATATCGGAGTAGCTTGCGTTGGTACAGCTTCCGATGAAGACCTGCTGAACCTTTTTCTTCTCCGCATCTTTTAACGGCATCACGTTGTCCGGCTGATGCGGACAGGCGATCAGCGGATTTAACTCATCCAGGTTGATCTCCATCTCACCATCGTACTCCGCATCCTCGTCCGGAAGCATTTCCACGTACTGGTCTTCCCGGCCCTGGGCTCTCATGAAGCGGCGGACCTGCTCATCTCCCGGGAAAATGGAAGTGGTAGCGCCCATCTCCGCGCCCATGTTGGTGATGGTGGCACGCTCGGAAACCTCCAGGCCTGCAGCGCCAGGTCCTACATACTCAAAGACCTTTCCAAGACCGCCCTTGATGCCGACTCTGCGCAGCATCTCCAGGATGATTTCCTTGGCATTGCAGCCCGGTTTTAAGTGGCCTTTTAAGTTTACTTTGATGATCTGCGGCATTTTCAGTCGCATCGGAACACCGGTCATGGCAGTTGCCACATCCATGCCGCCTACGCCGATACACAGCATGCCGATGGAGCCGCCGTGAGGGGTATGGCTGTCGCCGCCCATACTCAGCTTGCCCGGAACACCAAAGCGCGCTACGTGAACCGCATGGCAGATACCGTTGCCCGGTCTGGAAACATGTACGCCATAGCGTTTTGCCACAGACTGCAGGTAAATGTGGTCATCCGGAGTTTTGTTATCCAGATACAGCAGGTTGTGGTCCAGGTAGCTGACGCTGGTTTCTACCTGAGTCCGGTCCAGGCCAATGGCCTCGAATGCCAGATAAGTCATAACTGCATTGATGTCATGAGTCAGTGTCTGGTCCACCTTCACATAGATCTCATCGCCCGGATTCATAGCGGACGGCTTTGCAAGATGGCTTTCCAGAATTTTTCTTGTCAGATTCTTTCCCATAAAAAAAGTACCCTCCTTAAATGATTCTCAACTAACTGAGTTCATTATAAGAGAGTACTCCTTATAAGTAAAATTTCATTTTGTGAATGAGTCCCATAACCTTTTCTTATGGGCCTGCATCGTCTCTTTCGCGATGTCCAGCAGGGCCTGTTCCACCTCGCCGATATAACAGCCTTCGCGGTACAGCGCCATAACCGGCCACTGAACCAGTGTATCGGACAGATGATAAGCCTCTGCCTCCATGCCGCCCTCCATCAGATCCAGCGTAATCTCCGGAATCACTGCCACGCCAAGGCCCTGGGCCGCCAGACGGTAGGAAAGCATGTTGCTGTGGGATTCAAAGAAAATATCCGGCTTCGTCTCCGCATTTTTGTACAGCACGTCCACACTGGCCCGCAATGCATGTCCTTTTTTCAGGGTGATGAGGGGCAGCTTTGATGTTTCCCGCCAGTTAATGGTCTTCTTCTCCCGGTCCAGGAAACAGTCTTCTGAAAGATAACCCTTCGCTGCCACCAGGATCAGCTCCTCTTCCACAATCTTCACCTGTACCACATCTTTAATGGGATTCCAATACGGAAGGAACACAAAATCCACATTGCCCGCCTTCAGATCTGCGATCAGATGATTCCCCGGTCCGGTGGATACCTCCACATCAATCCCCGGATAGCGTGCCTTTAAGGGCGCCAGAAGCAGCGGAAGCATATAGATGATGCGCTCGCTGGGAAACCCGATCCGCAGACGTCCGGTCATATTGTGGGTAATGTCTCTGAGTTCCCGGTTCATATCCTCCATCTGCCCTAAAATGACCTTCGCCCGCTTTAAATACTGTTCGCCCGCATAGGTCAGCTTCAGAGGCGTGGCCGACCGGTCAAACAGCTTCACCCCCAGGTCTTCCTCCACCTTGCTGATGTAATTGCTTAAAGCCGGCTGGCTGATGAAAAGCTTCGCCGCCGCTTTCGTAAAGCTCCCGCATTCCGCCACCTGATTAACGTATGTAAACTGCCGCAGTTCCATGGAAATCCTCCATTTTTTTCAATGTTTCTTGTCTTTCTGTTGTCATTGTACCCGTTGTCCGCGGTCCTGTCATGTGTTTTTCGCCATCTTCCGCTAAATTTTTCCATGAATCATTCCCTCACGCTGTCTTTTTCGCAACACAAAACGGAGCCATCTTCTCAGACAGCTCCGTTTCGTTCTTACACTTACATAAGGAGTTTTATATAGTCGCAGATAAGCCGTAAAACGGTGGGAATCTTATCTGTTTCTATTGAAGTTGATGAGGCAGCCAGCCTTTACGATCTTGCGCTCGTTCTCAGTCATCGGCTGAATGTAGAGATGAATCTCTTCTGCCTTGCCGTTCTTGATGACGTATGCCGGGATGTCGGTTAAATCACCCTCTAATGCGGTGCGTGCATTCGGAACGTAGATGTAATCGTCAACCTCGAACATGGTCGGCTCGCCCTTTAAGTGGAACGGAAGCATACCCCAGTTCATGCAGTTGGAACGATAACGCTTGGTTGCGTATTCCTGGGTGATGTTTGCAAGAGCGCCCAGTACTCTCTGACAGGAAGCAGCCTGCTCACGGGCAGAACCATCGCCCGGCTTATTTGCATAGATGGTGGAACCAATCTCAACGTCCTCAGCCTTAACAGCTTCCTGACCTGGAATGGTGTTAACCACTTTCATAACCTCTGCGATCTCAGCGTTTACATTGCCTGCAAGACGCTCCTTCTCCATAGCCTGAACTGCTTTCGCACGGCCTACATACTCCGGATCACGTCTGGACAGGGTAAACTCAGCCAGTCCTAACGGGTTGGAACGGTAGGAAGAAGTCTCGCCGGACGGAATCAGCTCATCGGTAGTGGTTACTTCGTCCAGAATCTTGGAGGAAACCTTTAAGAGAATGTTCTCGGAAAGTGCCTCCATCTCCGGCCAGTCTTTGATGTTCGGACCAAAGCGCAGTTCGGAATCCAGCTCAGCCTTGTCATAACCATTGTAAACACGAGCCTGATATGCACGGTCATCGTAGTTGTACTCCGGTACATCGCCCCAGCAGTCCATAGTCTCTGCGGAAGTCAGCTTACCGCCGTTTGCTGCGGTTGCTGCGATGGAACGTGCATCCATAAGGGCAACTGCGGACATCTGTCCATTACCCGGCTTGGAACCTTCGCGGTTCGGGAAGTTTCTGGTGGTGTGACGGATGGAAAGTGCGTTGTTTGCCGGGGTATCGCCTGCGCCGAAGCACGGTCCGCAGAAAGCGGAACGGATGATAGCGCCTGCATCCATCAGGTCTGCTAACAGGCCCTTGCGGTCCAGATCGGTGTATACCGGCTGGGAGGAAGGATATACAGACAGGTAGAACTCGCCATCGCCGATGTTCTTGCCCTTTAATGCGTGTGCAGCTTCTACAACGTTGGTGTAGTTACCGCCTGCGCAGCCTGCAATGATACCCTGCTGTACCTGAAGTTTACCATCTTTGGTAATTTTGTCAAGTAAGGTAAAGTGTGCTCTGCCCTCTGCAACCTGGTCTGCTGCCTTCTCGGTCTCACGCAGGATGTCTTCGAGGTTCTCGTACAGGTAATCGATCTCGTAAGCGTTGGACGGATGGAACGGCAGCGCGATCATCGGTTTGATGGTGCTTAAATCAATCTCTACGCAGCCATCGTAGTAAGCAACTGCCTCCGGATTCAGTTCCTTGAACTCCTCACCGCGGTGATGCTTCTCCAGGAATGCCTTGGTGTCTGCATCGGTTCTCCAGATGGAGGACAGGCAGGTGGTCTCGGTGGTCATAACGTCCACGCCGTTACGGTAGTCAGTGGTCATGGAGGAAACGCCAGGTCCAACGAACTCCATTACTTTATTCTTAACATAGCCATTCTTATATACTGCTGCGCAGATTGCCAGCGCAATATCGTGCGGTCCAACGAACGGAGCCGGTTTTCCGGTTAAGTAAATTGCGATAACGCCCGGATAAGCCACATCGTAGGTCTGCTTTAACAGCTGCTTGGACAGCTCGCCGCCGCCCTCACCGATTGCCATGGTACCCAGAGCACCATAACGGGTGTGGGAGTCAGAACCCAGGATCATCTTGCCGCCGCCTGCAAAGCACTCACGCATGTACTGGTGACATACTGCAATGTGCTGCGGAACGAAAAGGCCGCCGTACTTCTTTGCCGCGGAAAGGCCAAAGTAATGGTCATCATCGTTGATGGTACCGCCAACTGCGCATAAAGAGTTGTGGCAGCAGGTCAGCACGTAAGGAAGCGGGAACTTCTCCATTCCTGATGCCCGGGCAGTCTGGATGATACCAACAAAGGTGATATCATGGGAAACCATGGCATCAAATTTAATCTGAAGCTTGTCCATGTTGTCGGACTGGTTGTGGGCCTTCATGATACCGTAAGCAATGGTACCTTTTTTAGCCTCCTCTTTTGCAACCGCTTTTCCGGTCAGCTGCTCAACTTTTTCAGCTTCTGCCTCCGGAACCAGGGTCTCACCGTTAACGAGATAAACGCCGCCATCGTGTAACTTTACCATACGAACTCTCCTCCTGTAAATGTGTGGTTTATTGTATCAAACTTCTTTTTTATCCATTTCGATTAGTCTCAGGTTTGATTTCCTTTGATGGCTTTATTATGCACCATTTCTCAGTATTTGTAAAATACTATATATAATATAAAAGCTATAGGTTTTTCCTATAGCTTTGTTGGGCCTGACTGACTGATTTCTATTGTCCGGATGCCTGATCCATGACTCTGGCCCGGCATTCCGGCTCCAGTCTGCCTAATGTTTCCCCTCCAGCCAGTGCTTCAGGTCCCGCATTTTCATGAGCGCATCACGCCTTCCGATATCGTACACCTGCTGCAGCTTCTCCGGGCTGCGCTCCAGACGACCGATCTCCAGCGGCTTATCCGGACGCATCACAAAAATTTCGCCCTTCTTCTCCAGCTCATCAATCTGCTTTAATGTCTCATTGTAACGCTCATGCCGGTGAGACAGCGCCTCCACAAAGGCCGGATACTTCCGGTAGCGGATCTTCGCCATAGCCAGCTGCTCCGGCTCCTTCTGGTATCCCTTCGGCCGGGTCAGAATTACCACGTTCTTCGCAAATCCCATCTCCCGGAACTTCATGAGCGGAATGCTATCCGTGCAGCCGCCATCTAAGAGCTTCATACCTTCCGTCTCCACCAGCCGTGATACATAAGGAAGCGACGCTGACGCCCGGATCACATCCATCTGTTTCTTCATATCCGTAATGTGAATGTACTCCGGCTCTCCCGTTTCCACATTGCTGCAGACCGCGTAAAACTCCGTTTTAGAACGGTTGAAAGCGTCATAATCATAAAGATCCAGCTGCTCTGGCAGATCGTGATAGCAGAATTTCACTTCTGCGATATCTCCGGTTTTAATCAGATTCCGCATGCTGATAAAACGATTGTCACGGATATATTTCTTATAATAACGAATGTTCCTGCCCTTCTGCCCGGATACAAAACTGGAACCGTGGATAGCCCCGGCCGAAACACCGATCACTCCGTCAAAGGAAAGTCCCTGGTCCATAAAAACATCCAGAATGCCGTCGGTGTACATGCCGCGCATGCCGCCGCCCTCTAACACCAGGCCGGTTCTTATAGTGTTTCCAGCATTGTCTGTGCCATTGATTTTGTTTGTGCCGTTGATGTTGCTTGTGTTATTGATGTTGCTCATAGATTCTTACTCCATTCTTTTGCCGCTGCCATGCGGGCCTCATACTGGCTGTAGAAGTCCCGGCTGGTGTCGTAGAGAAGTAAATAAAACTGCTGCAGGACGTACATGCTGATGGATTTGGCGAGGTCTTGGGATGATGCCTCTTCATCTGCCGCATCCGATGATGCTCCTGCTAATGTTTCTTTCTCCAATTTCGCCCTTAACTTGCTCAGGAACGCATGCCAGTCCGCAATATAGGCATCGTACCGCTCCATATCCGGCGTATCCATCCACTTGCGGATTTTCACCTTGCTGCGGTTCTGCTTCTCGCATTCATGTACCTGCAGAATGTACCGGAACCCATCCTCTTCATAATACCGCCCTAACGGGAACAATCTGCAGATCCCCGGCCGGTACGGATGAATGCTACACCGCCCAGCTTCATTTAAAAAAGTACACTGTTCCGAATCTCCCGCCAGTTTCAAATTCGGCAGGATAATACCATCCACCACATTCAGTTCCAGATGACCCGCTAAAAGCTGCTGCAGTGACATGCCAAGACCGCCCGTCAGCCGCCAGACATCATAGGGATCCAGAACAATCGTGTTTCCCATGCCGCGGCAGCAAGACGAACAACCTGAACAGTCGTTACATCCCAGCTTCGCCATATCATTTAACCCATATAATCTGCCGTCCGAAATCTCTTCCAGACTTACATTTCTTAACACTCCAGGTATCCTCCAATTTTGATTTTCTGCTGCCAATGTTTCCCATTTCTCATTGGATCAATCCGCAGTTTCTGGTCTGCCACGTTGCATTTTCACGCAACAGGAGCCATACAATCTGTTCCTGTGCGGCTAATTCTCATTATCCAGAATTTCCCAGTAACGTTCCACCAGAATTCCCTTGTATTCATCCAGATGATTCTGATTTTCCCGAATCAGTGCCGTCAGCACACGCACCGCTTCCCGCACCGCCGTCTCCAGACTCTCTCCATTTAACAGTTTTCCTGTCATAACGGTAGAAAAAATATCCCCGCTTCCTGCCACCCGGACAGGAAGAAAGGTAAACGGCACCTGGAAATACTGATTCATTTTATGATCATAACCACAAACCAGATGCTCCCCAGTCTCCGAATCCTGCGCGCTGGTAATCACCACAGACTTTCCGGATAACTTATGAAGCCCGTCCACCAGCTCCCGCAGTTCTGCCGCCGAAGCCTGTTCCCGGCCTGGGCAGATTCCCGTCAGGAAACCAGCTTCCGTCATATTCGGAACCATGACATCGGAATAACTGACCAGCCTTTGCATAGCAGCCACACGCTCCATGCCGATTCCATTGTAAAGCTTTCCACCATCTGCCATGATGGGATCGACCATCACGAGACGTTCACTTTCATTCTGTATCTCACTCTCATTCGGAGTTTCGCGCAGTTGTGAATTTTCACCTGCGTTTTGCGCCGTGTCCGCACGCTGCCTCTCATTTGTTCTCGGCTTCCTGCTCCGAATGTATTCTCCAATCAGTTCCACCTGCTCCTCAGAAAGCACAAATCCCGTACAGATGCAGTCCGGGTCAAACCCCAGTTCATCCCACACCCTTATGGTATCTCGCATGTAGTCCGTCATATCCTGAATCCGGAACTTTCCAAAATCCAGGGTGTTGGAAACCACTGCCGTCGGCACCTGGTACGGAAAATGCCCCATACGGGAAAATAAAGGCACCATAGCCGCCAGGGCAACTTTGCCGTAGCCGGGAAGATCATTGAAAAGAACGATGCGCTTGGAGCGCCCGTCTGATCTCTGCAAATTCTGCATCATGTGCTGCGCTTCAATGTTTTCCGAATCCACCCCCGTCTGACATTCCCACATTCCCTGTTTTTTTATATCATCTCTGTCTATCGCATTTTCCATCTATATATGTTCCTCTCTGCGAATCTTCTCCAACAGCCCCGTGCCCCCTGCCATGACATCCGCAAATGTTGCATCGAAATCTCCTGTATACCACGGATCCGCCACATCACGCCCGCTGCCCGCAAATGTCAGAAGTTTATAAATCTTCTGCTCCTTATCCGCTCCGCCTGCAATACGGGTCATATTGCGAATATTGGCCATATCCATGCCGATAAGATAATCATAATACTGATAATCCTCCGCCGTCATCTGTCTTGCATGATGAGGAATCAGCGGAATATGCTCCCGCCGCAGCTTGTCCACGGTGCCATAGTGCGGCGGGTTGCCAATTTCCTCACGGCTGGTAGCGGCGGAATCGATTTCGAAATGGGATGCCAGGCCCGCCTGGGTGACCAGATGGGTGAAGACACTCTCGGCCATGGTTGATCTGCAAATGTTGCCGTGGCAAATGAAAAGTACTTTTATCATTGTTGCATAACCTCGCATTTCTTAGTTTTTCTTGGTATTTCGGGCTTTGTGAGCCTTTGTGAATTTTTTCTTTTTGGCATAACCTGGTTTATTTTCGCATAATATCGTCCGCAAAAGGTGTAAAATAAGGTGTATGTTTTTCCATTTTACACCTTGCTATTTTCAATTAAAAATCGTAATTACACAACCTGAATCCGAGCAATTTCTTCCCTGGCATCCTCAAGATTTACATGCGTATATGTATTCAACGTTACGCTAATCTCTGAGTGGCCCATCAAATATTGCAATGCTTTTGGATTCATTCCGGATTTTGCCATATTTGTGCAATAGGTGTGCCGGCATACATGCGGTGTAATGACAGGCATCTGTACTTTATAAGTATTATTATACTTCTGAATGATGTGTTGAAAATAATGCTCCCAATGCAGGGAATAACAGATACTTTCATTTTTATCAAAGTATAAGAATCCACTTTTTCCATCTACCATAGGTTCTGCTTTGGGCGGGTTTCGTTTTTCTATTATTTTCCGAAAGCATTCCTCTACATCTGCAGTCATAGGTATCTTTCTCGTTCCGCTGGTTGTTTTAGTCTCTTGAATATAATATCCGATTTTTGATTTCTTCTGCAATTGATAATCGATGTTGATCGTATGCTCCTTGAAATCAATATCAGAAATCGTTAAACCACAAAATTCCGAGATGCGAATACCGGTTTTAAATAAAATGGATTTTTCCTGACCAGGTCATCATCCACCACCAACTGAAATGCCGGACGAAGAACTCCTCGGATCGAATGGATGGAACTATAGCTTTTCTTTTCTATCTGCTGAAGATGTATCAGCCAACATTTTGCATCCGAAATCCGAACCGTATCAATCCTTCTTTTTCCAAATGGATCTTTCTTCAATAAATTGATATCTGTTCCGTATCCTGCAACTGTAGTAGGTCTGACGCCGGTTTTGGTTGATGTATACTTTTCAACCAGTTCCAGCACCGTCATGTTTCCGCCATTTGTTGCAATCTGCTCGAAATGGTCCGCCTGGATTTTCTTCTCCATCTCTCGAAGCGGCAAAGTACGGCGCTTTCCTTTCGGAGTTGCATCGTTATGGTCTAAGCGCCAGCTATATACACAGTGCCCCTTTCCCATCTCATCGACATACTTAAATCGATATCTGCCATCAGATAACTGTATTTCTCCATTGTGTAATATACGTCCTCTATGATCTCTCCTTTTTTCACTCATAATATTTCGTCTCCTTCATTAAATCTTCATTTAACTTGGAAGACCGTCTCGGTTTATTCATTATAACACAAGACCTTCTCTTCGCTAAGATAAAATGAACATTATTTTCATTACTATTTTTTCTATTCTGTTACTTAAACTGTGCTGGCTGTATCCAGATAATCTTCAAACAATTTCCTTTTGAACCGGATATGAGAACCTACTTCCAAAATAAAATCTGCTCCTTCATTTTCACCTGCGATCTGTCTTAATCTCTTTTCTCCGATTCCATAATATTCTGCTGCTTCGGAAACATTTAAAGAATATTTCTTCCAAACAGGTATTGTTTTTCTGTATGATTCATTCGCATTTCTCCTCCCCTCGGTTTGTATTCAACAGTGTTTTCGCTTTCTCCATTTTCATACTTGCAATCGCTTCTCGTTTGCTTGCGCCTCCAACATACATAGGCGTACACATTTCTAAAATACGGTCATAGATGCGCCTTTTATCCAACATGGTCTCGCTTTTTATTTCTTTCAGCGGAAGATTGGTCGTGATGATCAAAGGTCGCCCCGAACGGATCCTGCGGTCTATGACGCTAAAAATAATTCCTAACGCATATCCTGAATTTCGTTCCACTCCAAGATCATCAATAATCAAAAGCTGATACGAAGCCAATGCAAAAAGGAAAGCCATCGCTAGCAGATATAAAGGAATCGGTAAAAATATCCGTCCTCTCGTGCTTATACAGCTCCCGAACGGACAGCCAGAGACCATTGCTGCTGTAGAGCAGAAACTGGAGTCTATGGGCTACACCTACGACAATGGCATGGTCAGCAAGTGGATGAGTGAAGATAAAAAGGACTTGCCGGACAATCTGACCGAGAATGATGCTATCCCTGTGTGTTTCTTCTTATGAAACAAGCCATCAGCACCGGCTGGGACTGCCCTCGTGCCAAGATTCTCGTCAAACTGCGAGAAGGCATGAGCGAGAGCTTTGAGATTCAGACCATCGGCCGAATTCGTCGTATGCCAGAGGCAAAGCACTACGAAGATGACCTCTTGGATTTCTGCTATGTCTATACCTTTGATGAGAAATACAAAGCAGGACTTCTCTCCAATATGGATAAGGCCTACGAGACTCGCAGATTGTTCCTCAAGGAAAAATGCAAGACCTTCACCTTAGAAAAGGAAATCCGTGACCTGGATGTCGGCAGTCTGGGCGAGCGTAATGTTCTGAATAAAATCTACGATGCTCTGGTGAGAAAATATAATCTGTCCACAAGCACCACAGATAATAAGCTCCGCTTTATGGCAGCAGGCTATCAGTTCGGTGATGAAATTATCGGTCATGCATTGTATGGCGAATATGTCCGCACCGATATGGTCGCTGAGAGCACTACCTACTACACCACTCGCAAGCGTGTGAATACCCACAAGCATGGTATTGAGCTGCTCCACTCCGTAGATGCCATTAAGAGCACCATCGGCATGCAGTCTACCAAGGTAAAAACAATACTGGAGCGTCTGTTCCGTAGGGGTGGTTCTTCCTATAAAAAGCTGTTGTTACTGGACACCTCAGAATTTTACGCATTTATCATCAATAACGAGCACAGGCTCAAGGAAGAATTCCGTGAAGTGACTGCAGATATGAATACGCAGATGACACTTCCTCTCAATCCGAAGAAGTCAATCTTCCATATTCCGGAGCAGGACTTCTATAAGTACGACCCGGGTGTAAAGAATGAAGTGGAATACCTAACCAATGCATACCATGATTATACTTCCGGATATGCCACAAGCCTTGTTCGTAGTACATCAGAAATGCTATTTGAGCAATTCTGCGAAAGCCGTAATGATATTGAATGGGTCTATAAGAACGGAGACACCGGTCAGCAATACTTCTCCATCGTATATAGGGATGGGCTTCGGAATCAGTGGCTCTTCTATGCTGACTATATCATTATGAAGAAAGATGGAACTGTCTGGGTTATTGAGACCAAGGGTGGCGAGTCCAAGGACAAGGACAAGAATATCGACATTCAGATTGAGAACAAATTCAATGCATTCAAGAACTATGCTGCGGAGCATTCCCTCCACTGGGGATTCGTCCGAGACAAAGACAATCAGCTTTACATCAACAATACAGAATTCGCACATGATATGTCAGATGACCATTGGGTGCCACTATCACAGGAATTCTAATTTTCAGGGCAGTAGATTCAGTTTCTACTGTCCTATCTTTTTGGCATATCACAATCAATTTACCTCTCAGGTAAACCAATACTGTTGACATTTATAGCAAATAAGGATATAATATATTTACCTCAAAGGTAAATTCACGAAAGAGGTGATGGATTGGAAATAACATATAAGACTCGCAAGATTGAAAAGGTGTGTACAATCGCAAGCGAGGCAGAAAAGAAATATGGTTCAGAAATGGCCGAAAAAATCCATCAGCGTATAGATGAAATAGATGCATCCGATACTGTTGAAGAGATGGTTCAATTCCATATTGGAAGATGTCATCCATTAAAAGGAAATCGCAATGGTCAATACGCAATGGATTTAGTTCATCCCTATCGACTGGTTTTTGAAAAAATAGGGAATGAAATTCAAATTGCAAACGTAATGGAAATTGTAGATTATCATTAAAGTTCCGTTTCATTTAAGGAGGTATTACGATGGTGAAAAGTCGCAGTTTTATTGCAACACCACCGGGAGCAACTATTAAAGAGCAGTTGCTTGATAGAGGACTTAGCCAGAAAGAATTTGCAGTACGCATGGGTATGTCCGAAAAACATATTAGTAAATTAATCAATGGCGAAGTTCAGTTGACTCCGGATGTTGCTGTTCGTTTAGAAATGGTATTAGGTGTTCCTGCTAAGTTTTGGAATAAACTAGAGTCCACTTATCGTGAAAAACTTGTAAAAGCCAACGCTGAAAATGACATGGATGCTGATAAGGAACTTGCAAAAAAACTACCTTATCGTGAAATGTCTAAAAATGGTTGGGTTCCTGAGACCAGCGATACAACCGAAAAGGTTATTTATCTTAGAAAATATTTTGAAGTTGTAAACCTTGAGATTATTGAGGATATGCAATTGTCAAAAATAGCATGTCGTAGATTAGCCGAAACAGAAAAAAGTAATCTTGCTCTATTGGCATGGGCACAGAAAGCCAAACTGGAGGCGCGCACTATTAAAACTTCATTAGTTGATTTAAAATCGCTTAAGAAAAGTTTGCCAGAAATAAGAAGCATGACCACAATGAATCCTTCGGATTTCTGCCCTAAGTTGATTGAGCTATTATCCAACTGCGGTATTGCGCTTGTATTTCTCCCTCACATTGGAGGTTCTTTCCTGCATGGTGCAACTTTCTACGACGGAAACAAAATAGTTGTTGGCTTAACAGTTCGCGGCAAAGATGCAGATAAATTCTGGTTTAGTCTATTCCATGAGCTTGGTCATATTCTACTTGGCCACATCAACCAGCCAAATGGAACAACCGAAGAAGATGAAGATGCCGCTGACAGCTTTGCAAAAGAAACACTAATTCCTACAGAAGAATTCAACACATTTACTACTCAGAATGATTTTTCAAAAGCAGCCATTTGTGCCTTTGCTCAAGAAGAGCACATTCTTTGTGGAGTTGTTGTGGGACGTCTGCAAAAGGAAGGCTTCATAAACTATAATCGCTGTAATGATTTAAAGACCAAATATGTATTATCAGCGTAAATATCAAAGGAGAATCATTTTTGGAGAATACAACTGAAGATAAGGAATTGCTATTGAATCAATGGTTAACATTTTTCCATGTTTTTGTATTGACTATTCATCATACGGACGGAAAGAAAATGAAGGAAAGGATCTGAACGAAGATACAAACTTCGGTAAATTAAAGAGAATACCATATGATCCTCTCCATCAGTATATTAAGCCCGATAATTTCACTTCTTTTTTTGAAGAAGAGTAATTAAACGGCGTGTTATTACAGTCCAAAGGAGGAAGCCGTTTGAAAAACATGTTTAATATCTACTACATCAACAACGAGAAAGCTTCTGAAATTTCAATGTTGTTTGATAATCAGATAGTAGAGAAGATCACTCGCATCAAAAATACAGAATTAGCATTAGCGGGCAATGTAGATGCCACCACAGGTGCCGCTTCAAAAATCCCTGTCATTGGACAGTATTTACCCAGCGTAGATTTAAATGGCAATCTGTCTCATAATAGATCTAACCGAGTGGAAGATACCGTAAAAGTAGTAAGTTCTAAATCGACGATCCTTAAGCCTATTTATGAAAAAGCTAAAGAGGTGCGTCGCTTAGATGACAGCAAGGTTGGAAACTTAGTAAAAATCAAAGATGTTTACCTTACTGTTGTAAACTCAGATGATGTCATGGCCACTAAAGCACTGATGAGTGGTTTAGTAAGTCAAGTTCCGGTTGAAGGCATTGGAAATATGAACTTTACTTCTCTTATGGAGGTAATGTTCAAAGGTTCAGCCTATGTTCTTTGCGGTGAGTTGCCACATAGATTTGGAACTAACGAACATATGATGCTAAAAATTCCCAAGATTCATTAATAATAATGTAATGCGTTGCTATAGTTGAAATACCATCTTGCTCGTATACTTGCTCCGCAATATTAACGTAAGGATATCCCTTAGCCGAAATATTATATGCCAGAAACTCGCTGAGTTCATCCCCTGCCTTTACTCCTTGGTATGACTCGGTATTTCTGATATAAGTTGCAACAGCTGTTAGTTCCTTCTTATAGGACTGAAATTCTTCTGTCAGAGGATAGCCGTCACTGTCTGTATCTATTGCTGTGTCCTCCTCCTTCTCCTGTTGAGAAAATATATGTTCATTATCTATTTTCTCGTCTTCTGAATCACCAATTATTTCAGAAATATCATCCATTGCAGCATTTTCTTCTATCATACTATCATATTCATAACCATCAACAAATGGATCAAATCCGCCTTTTCCAAAGTAATCAGTAAAAAGTACTTCATCACCTGTAATAAGTGGATTTTTGTATTCATAATAATCAACATATACCTGCAGAAAGGCTCTCACATAGGCAACACATTTTATTCCGTCTTTTTCAACTATATGCATCGGTTTATAAGTAAAAGCAAATAATAAAATGCAAATATAAGTCAAAGGTATGAGACAAATGGCTTCAACACATATTGCTACATATTTCACATAGTTCTTTCGTATTTTTAGCAATAATTGAAATATGCCCAACAATATTCCTATTGTTATGATTCCGATTACCGCATAATAAACCCATTCTATAAACTTCAGATGGAAAAGCGATAATATGCCGTGAGCACCTGCAAATAACGTAGCTGCTACAAGTGTATCTAAGAGTATATACTTAGAATAATGCTTTAAAATATCTTTCACCTGAAAGCCTCCTTGTCATGTGCAGACACAATCACAAATTCCGATTTATGCTTTTGTTTTCGGTGCATATCTGCAATGTCTATCAGACTAAACATGTCATTCCCTCAACCGCTAACTACTCTTCGTTTCTTTTCTCGTAGGATACGACCACATCGTATCCCATCGCCTCCATCATCTTGACAAAGGTCTTGTTCAAGATGTTACCGGCTTTCTGCTTGATAACGCGGTTGACGTACTGCTCCGAGGTGCCGATGCGTTCGCCAAGCTGTGCCTGGGTAAGACCTGATTCCAAGCACTTCATCTTTATATCCAGTTCAAAATTATTCTTGATCATAGTATCCGCTCCGTTTTATGAGTCCGTTTTATGAGTCCAACCGATTCACTGCGAAAGTAGCAATTGTAAAACTAACACTATTAGGTTTAGTTTAACACCATGTAGTGATTTTTTCAATCCTGTTCTATGAACAGAAAAAGACACCCGGAATTTCCCTCTGCCCCCATGTGGTGTTCTCTGAAATGCTCCGGCTTTCTTCCTGCGCAAGGCTCGACATGATGGTGATGAGCAGTTCGCCTTTGGCATCGAGCGTCCAGATGTTCTCCTTCTCGAAGTAGATTTCGATGCCGTTGTCTTTCAGCTTTCTGACGGTCGTGAGGCTGTCCACTGTGTTGCGGGCGAAACGGCTAACGGACTTGGTGATGATGAGGTCGATCTTCCCGGCAAGGGCATCCGCCACCATCGTCTTGAAACCCTCACGGTGTCTGGTGTTGGTAGCCGAGATGTGGATGCTGTAAAACCGGTCATGGAACGATATACGGAAATCAGGCAGGAAATCAAAGTGAAAACTGCAGAGCGAAAGCAGCTCCGTGCAGAACAGGACTCTCTGTCCTTTATTCATGTGATAAAGCATCAGAAATTGTCAGAACAGGTTGCCACGCTGACCGAGGATTTGAAGGAACTGAAACCCGAAAAGTCCATGCTTCTGAACAATATGGGGTGCGCTGATGATGCTGCCTTCTCCAAATTCAAAAAAGACGAGAACGCCGAGGACAGAGCAATTCTGCAAATGAAACGTGAACGGCAACATAAGTTCGTGCAAAAACAACGGATAAAACCTAAGAAAAAAAGGGACATTTGGGAACGCTAACAAAACCTCAGTGGGAATGAATCACTGTATCCATCAATCTGCGTGCTGCCACGCTCAACGGACGTTGACGGTCATACACCATACACACCTTTCGCTCCGGGATTTTTTCCCGGAGCTTTATTTCTACCACTTCGTGCCTCGAAATGGCTTGCCGTGCCATCGGTTCCGGGAGAAAGGCCAGACCAAGCTCACTTTTGACCAGAGGCAGAATCTGATCGGAGGTTGCAGCCTCCGTATCAGGAGAAAGTTCCAATCCATGAGAAAGGAACAGCCGGTGATAGAACTGCCAAGTCATAGATTCCCGTCCAAGACAAATCAATGGGTATGCACTCAATTCAGCCAAGGACAGTTCCTGACTCCCTAAAGCAGTAAATGTTTTGCCGCCAATTAAGATTTCCTGAAAGGATGTGAGTGGAACCTCTTTGAGCGGCGATTCCGCTGTTGTAGGTGTTGTAACAATGGCAAAATCGATCTCTCCGTTTTGGACGGCTCGGACAGCCTGCAGTGTGGAGTGGTTATAAATTTTCAAACGGATTCCCGGATAAGCCATATGGAAGGCCTTCAATTTATCCAGAAGATAAATATTCAGCGCAGTTTCACTGGCTCCGATGGAGATGCTTCCATGTTCCAAACCAATATTTGCAGACATTTCATCCTCGGCTACCTGAAACTGTGCCATCGCAGCTGAAACATGGACATACAAGCGTTCCCCTTCCGGGGTTAGGTGAACGCCCCGGTTTGTGCGGATAAAAAGCGTACACCCAGTTTCACTTTCCAAACAATTCATTGCTCGTGTGACATTCGGCTGACTGCTTCCAAGCACATGAGCTGCCTTTGTGAAGTTCCCATATTTCGCAACATAGTAAAAAATTTTGTAGTATTCAAAATTGACATTCATCCAATCAGCTCCCAGACATATCAAAATAGAATTGCAGACATAACAATGATAGCTTTTACATATTTCTGATATTTCAGTATAATAGGCCGTGGTGAAAAAAGCAAGCCAAAAAAGTTCTGAAATGGTAACTGTTCAGTACCCTCACAGTTACCTGAAATGAACAAAATGAAAAGGGAGGAAAAACAATGCTGATTGCAGTCACAGGAATGAACTGGGGCGATGAAGGGAAAGGTCGAATTATCGACCTGCTGGCAGAATCGGCAGATGCAGTTGTCCGTTATCAAGGCGGCAATAATGCTGGGCATACTGTTGTTACGGAGCAGGGAAAATTTGTTTTGAACCTTCTGCCATCCGGAATTTTACATCCCAATGTGGTCTGTGTTCTGGGAGACGGTATGGTGGTGGATTTGGAACACCTCGTCTCTGAAATGGAACATATCCGTGAAAAAGGCATTCAGATTACACCGGAAAATCTGAAGTTGTCTGCCCATGCAACAATTTCTATGCCCTGGCACCGCATCCAGGACGAACTGGAGGAAGATCGCCTTGCACAAAATGGAGCGGCATTCGGCTCCACCCGCCGAGGAATCGCCTATGCTTACAGTGATAAATATCGAAAAAAGACCTTGCGGCTTGGAGATTTACTGCATTTGCAGGAGGAGCCAGTACAACGCCGTCTGCACACTATGCTGGAGGCCAAAAACATGGAGTTGTCAGGGTGTTATCATCAGGAGCCTATGTCCTATCCGGCACTGCTTGCCTGGTGTGAAGACCAGGCAAAACGATTCTCGCCCTATATTTGTGATACTGGAAGCTATCTGGAAGAAATGCTCTCAGAGGGAAAGCAAGTCGTGCTGGAAGCACAGTTGGGCGCAATGAGGGATATCGATTACGGGATTTTCCCCTATACATCAAGTTCTTCGACAATTGCTGCGTACGGTCCAATTGGTGCAGGCATTCCGGAGAGAACACCGGATCATGTTGTAGGAGTGCTGAAAGCATACTCCACCTGTGTAGGTGCCGGGCCATTTGCGGCAGAACACGCTATGTCGGAGGCATGGATGGAAACATTGCGTCAGGCAGGTGGCGAATACGGAGCAGCCACAGGACGCCCCAGACGAGTTGGCCCCTTTGATGCGGTGGCCAGCAGATACGGTCTGAAATGCCAGAACGCAGATAAAATCGCACTGACAAAATTGGATGTATTAAGTGCAATGAAGGAAATTCCGATCATCACGGGCTATCAGAGGGATGGTCATATTACAGAGTCGTTTGACCCTATGGATAATTTGGACAGCTATACGCCTGTTGTGGAATATCTTCCGGGCTGGCAAAAGGATATTTCCGGCTGTCGAAGCTGGGAGGAACTTCCGGATGAAGCAAGAAGTTATGTAGAATTTTTGGAACACCAGCTGAATCATGAAATTCAGTTTGTTTCTGTGGGTGCAAAGAGAGAAGAATATTTGGTAAAGGGGGAATGGTTATGAGGCATTTGATGGAGCCTGAAGATTTTTCAATGGAAGAAACTGCGGCTGTTCTGGATTTGGCGGATCGGATTTCTGTTAATCCGGAGGCTTATGCCCATGTTGCGGATGGCAAGAAACTGGCAACTCTGTTTTATGAACCAAGCACACGGACAAGGCTCTCCTTTGAATCCGCTATGCTGAATTTGGGTGGCAAAACATTGGGCTTTTCCGGTGCTGAGCAATCCAGCGCCACAAAAGGTGAATCGGTAGCGGACACAGCCCGTGTAGTCAGCTGCTATGCAGATATCATTGCTATGCGGCACCCCAAGGAAGGAGCACCTCTCCGGGCGTCGATGTACGCAAAAGTTCCAGTCATCAACGCCGGAGACGGCGGACATAATCATCCTACCCAGACGATGATCGACTTGATGACCATTCGGCAGCGCTTAGGGCGGCTGGACCATCTGACAGTGGGATTCTGCGGTGACTTGAAATTTGGGCGCACGGTTCACTCTTTGGTAAGCAGTCTGGTGCGTTATCCAGGAAACCGGTTCTATTTCATCTCTCCGGAGGAGTTGCGTATCCCATCCTATCTGAAGGAAGATGTGCTGTCCCCAACGAATACTCCCTATGAGGAGGTGCGCAGCCTGGAAGAAACCCTGCCAAAGCTGGATGTTCTGTACATGACACGAGTACAGAAGGAACGTTTTTTCAATGAGGAAGATTATATCCGGCTGAAGGATATCTACACCCTGACCGAGCAAAAAATGAGTCTGGCTCCAGAAAATATGCCGGTACTACATCCGCTTCCCAGAGTCGGAGAAATTGCAACGGATGTTGACGCAGACCCACGGGCAGCCTATTTTGATCAAGCACAAAACGGGGTTTATATCCGTATGGCACTGATTATGGCGTTATTGGAAATCAAAGATCCTATGACTGGAAAGGAGGTGCTGCCATGTTAAACGTAGAATCCATTCAAAACGGCGTTGTAATTGACCACATCACCGCTGGGCGGGGCATGGAAATATACCATCTGCTCCACCTGGAAAACAGCAGGCAATCGGTGGCGCTTCTGCGCTCTGTCCGGAGCCAAAAATACGGAAACAAAGATCTGATCAAAATCGAAGGAACACAAATTCCTGAGCGGATGGATATTCTGGGCTATTTGGACAACAGGATCACCCTGATCATCATTCGGGATGGGAAGGTGGAGAAGAAATACCATCCAGTTCCTCCGAAGCTCCTGAAGAATGTAGTGAAATGTAAAAATCCCCGCTGCATCACAAGTATTGAACCGGAATGCGACCATTACTTTAAGATGTCACCATCCGGGAGATATCGCTGCCTGTACTGCAATCAGGAAATTCCAGTGAGAAGGTGAGCGGAATATGCCGGAGAATTATCAGGCCTATGAACAGGCAAATCCATTTATGGCCTATAACCACATCCAAATCTGTCAGGCAGATCCAGAAAAGAGCGTAGTCAAGGTGGAACTGGTTCCGGAATCCAAAAATCTGCATGGGCATGTTCACGGAGGACTGCTCTACGGCATGGCGGATTGTGTGGCAGGGCTCACCGCAAGGGCAACCGGCGAGGATTATGTAACTCAAAGCGCTCACATAAACTTTCTGAAAAATGTGAAGTCAGGCACCATTTACGCTGCTGCGGAAGCGGTAAAGCGTGGCCATCATATCGCCGTATTCCATGTTTCTATAACGGATGAAAAAAATTCCTTGCTGGCAGACGGCGTGGTTGATATGTACAGAATAAATGTTGGAGACACACGATGAAAAAAGAACACACCAAGATAAGACCGCATGGGCAAATGTCGGATTCCTTTGCCACAGCCGCCTTTCTGTCGCTGTCAGGCGGTTTGCAGGATTCCTATACCTATTTGCTGCGAGGCCGGGTATTTGCCAACGCCCAGACAGGTAATCTCGTATTGCTCAGTCAGTGCATCATCCAGAGACAGTGGAATAGAGTGCTTCACTATTTGATTCCCATATTCTTCTTTGCCTTTGGTGTGGCTGCGGCGGAGCTGATTCGCGAACGCTTCCAGAAGACGGTTAAAATTCATTGGCGTCAGCTTGTCCTTGCAGATGAGATATTTCTGCTGTTTCTGGTGGGCTGTCTCCCGGGAAAATTCAATCTTTTGGCGAACGCAATGGTTTCCTTCTCCTGCGCCATGCAGGTGCAGGCATTCCGCAAGGTAAACGGATATGCCTTTGCCAGTACCATGTGCATCGGCAATATGCGCAGCGGCATGGAATCTCTTTGCGCATATCGAGAAACGCATCATCTCTCTGAGCTTTGCAAAGCTGTACGATACTGTGGGATTATTTTGCTCTTTGCCCTGGGAGCGGGTGCCGGCAGCTGTCTGCTATCCGTTTTCGGTCTGCATACAATCTGGATTTCCTGTTTTCTTCTACTGATCAGCCTATGTCTGATGTTCATGAGGGATGAGGTCAGCGATCATCCGGAAATCAGGCAGGAGGAGAAAGCTATTATCTCAGATTTGAAAGACATTCGGAATGAAATACACGATATAGAACAGCAGATGAAATAAGGATGTAATAAACGATGAAACATAAAGCAAACGACTTAAAGATGGCATAACGATACCCCTGACACGGTTTTGCAAAACCGTGTCAGGAGTATTTGCGTTTCTATTAGGCAGAACAGAGCAAAATTTAGCCCCAAACTTCTTCAGCGATTTCTTTCACAAGTTTCAGTTTTGCCCACTGCTCCTCTTCAGTCAGCTTATTTCCAATCTCGCATGAAGCAAAGCCACACTGAGGGCTGAGATATAGTCTGTCCAAAGGAATATATTTTGCGGCTTCGTGGATGCGGGCAATGATAGTCTGCTTATCCTCAAGCGCAGGTGTTTTTGTCGTAATAAGTCCGAGAACCACTTTCTTATCACTGGACACTTTGGCAAGAGGTTCAAAACCGCCACTTCTTTCGTCATCATATTCAAGATACAATGCATCTACATTTTCCTTAGCAAATACATAATCGGCTACGCTGTCATATGCACCTCTGCCAAAGAAGGTTGAATGATAATTGCCACGACAGATGTGGGAATTGATAACCATATCATCCGGCTTGCCTTCAAGTGCCATGTTATTGATTTCCAGAAGCTGCTTTTTGACATCTTCCAAATTCCAACCCAGTGACTTGTATCTAAGCTGGGAATCCTCTCCTACGATTGCACCCCAAGTACAGTCGTCAAGCTGAAGATTGCGACATCCCGCTTCGTAGAACTGCTTGATGACATCTTGATATGCAACTGCGATATCCTTTACCAAATCCTCGGTGCTATCATAGAATTGCTTCGTGATTTCGTAGTTTTTCTGAACAATCATCTGCTGAAAAAACTGTGCCGGTGCAGGGATTGTGTATTTTGCAACAGTGTTTTCGTCCTCGAACTGTTTCAGGAACTTAAAATACTCTACAAACGGATGTGCCTTTGCCTTTACTTTTCCGACAAGCCAAGTATCATCAAGCACGGCTAATTCGCCGTTAAACTGCACGCCGCCGCCTGTATGTTTATGTGCGACTCCTTCAAAACCCCACATAAAGTCTAAGTGCCAGAATTTTCTTCTGAACTCTCCATCCGTAATCACATGATAGCCGGCAGCTTTCTGCTTTGCCACCACATCTACGATTGCTTTATCCTCTGCGGCTTTCAGATCTTCCGCAGAAATCGTTCCGACTTCATAATCCGCACGGGCTTTCTTCAAATATTCCGGGCGGAGAAAACTGCCCACATAGTCATATCGAAAAGGTGTGTTCTTTGCCATTATAGTTGATGCCTCCTGTGTTTTTATTAACATAAGTATACAGAAAAAAAAGCCATCTGCAAAATACAGAAAAAATAGGGTTTGTCATAGGAACAAACTATGGCAAACGGACTATTTCGTTGTGTGTGCTGTATATTGCTTCAGAGCCTGGACGTATCATTCAGCAAATTTACCCGGTATCACCTTCTTGTGTGTAAGATACCCTATTTCCATGTAATCATTGACCTCCAAGGGAACAGCGATAATATTTTCCCCATTTAGCTCTGCATTGATTACACCACTACAAATCGTATAACCGTTCAGTCCAATTAAAAGGTTAAACAAAGTCGCCCGGTCGCTGACCATAATGTCCCGTTTACTTTCCAAAGTACTGAGGATTTCTTCGGAAAAATAAAAGGCATTATGGTCCCCCTGTTCGTAAGAGAGTCTTGGGTAAGGTGCTAAGTCCTCCAACATAACATATTTTTTTCTTGCCAGTGGATTTTCAGCTCCTACAAATACATGGGGCTTTGCGATAAAAAGCGTTGTGAATTTCAAATCGTGTTCATTGAACAATTTACGCAGGACGGTTTCATTGAAATGATTCAGAAAAAGGACCCCAAATTCATAATCGCGATTCTTCACATACGCTGCTCATCCACAAATGATGGAATATACATGAAATGCTTCCTTCTGGCCCTTTGTGTTCTGATGCCCAAAAAGCTGAATCGTGGTAGGCTTCGGTGTTGCTGTAAAAGCAAACATTGATACATTAGCCCGCTTACCATTTCGCTTGATTTCACTGGAAATCATATCTTCCACATCCGCTTCCGTATCAGATAATTCTGTGCTGTACCATTCTCACGCACATCTGCCAGTATCTTACGTATAACATCCAACTGGTGATAACGTGGAAAAATCAGATTTTCCGAGCGCTTCACTTTTCCGGTTTCTTCATCGACCTTTTCTTTTACTTCCACAAAGATAAACTTGCTGATCAGATCGAGAATCGTATCCTTGGTAAGGATATCCTCCCACATATAGGACACACTGTATTTATCTTTAAATGCCGGATTTCCAGCTCTTGCAGTATGAGTATGATTCAGAAGATTGAGATTGACGGAAAGCAGGTGCCCTTCAAGGCATCTGCCGCCATTCCGCGTATTTATCGTATCAAGTTCCACCGAGATATCTATAAGGATCTCGATGCGCTTGGAAAGGCTGTCGGAAACGGTGATGAAGGTTCCTCTCACCTCGATATGTTCTCTCTTGAGATGTTTGAGAATATCGCCTACATCATGGCAAAGCATGCAGATCCCACCATCCCGGACAGCCCGGAGGAATGGCTTGATGAGTTCAGCACCTTCTCCATCTACCAGGTGCTTCCGAAAATCATCGAGCTCTGGGGCTTAAATGTCCAGACGGATGTGGAGTCTAAAAAAAACTTCACGCAACTGACCGGCCGATGACCACGCCATTGTTTCTGCTCCGCTGCGTACAGCTCGGCATCTCCATCCGAGATCTTGACTTACTCACGATCGGGATGGTGAACGACATGTACGCAGAAAGCAGCAATGATGATTACAAAGGCTATGCGCAGATCGCTACGCAGAGGGATTTTGATGCATTTTAGCAGAATTTATGCATCTTATATAATGACAGTATGTTGACATCAGACGCATATTTGAGTATACTATACTTGAATGGAGGTGTTCTGCATGGCAACAACTAATTTAAATATTCGTACAGACAAGGCAATCAAGGACCAGGCGGAGGAAATCTTCAATGAGCTTGGTCTGAATATGACAACTGCTGTAAATATGTTCCTAAGAACCGCTATCCGTGAGCATGGTATTCCTTTTGAATTAAAACTGGAAGTACCAAATGATATTACAGCCGCTGCCATTGAGGAAGGCCGAAAAATGATGAAGGATCCTTCTGCTCCGCGTTATTCCAGTATGGATGCGCTTAAGGCAGTTCTCGACGTATGAAATACGACATTCAGTTTACCAATCAGTTTAAAAAGGATTTGACGCTTGCCAAAAAGCAAAATAAAAATCTTGATAAGCTGTTTGAAGTAATCGATATTCTGGCGAATGGCGGTACGCTGGAAGCAAAATACAGGGATCATGACCTTACAGGAAACTACAAAGGCACACGTGAGTGTCACATCGAACCAGACTGGTTGCTCATTTATGAGATTCAGAACAACGGTTTTAGTACTCATGCTTTACAGGCTTGGTACGCACTCAGAACTATTCAAAAAATAGATTTAAAAAACAGAATAGCAATTCAGAAAGCATCTATCAGAAATGGTAGGTGCTTTTCTTATACCCAAATTCAGGAAAAGGAGAAGCCTATGGCGGGAAGTAGAATCAAGGGTATTACGGTCGAGATCGGTGGCGATACCACCAAACTACAGACAACCCTAAAGGGTGTCAATTCAGAAATCAAGAATACGCAGAGTCAGCTCAAAGATGTCGAAAAGCTCCTGAAACTGGATCCAGGCAACACCGAACTGCTTGCGCAGAAGCAGAAGCTCCTCTCCAGTGCCGTCAGTGAAACAAAGGAAAAGCTCGCAACATTGAAAATCGCTGCAGAGCAGGCAAATCAGGCGCTTGCGAATGGTGACATTTCCAAAGAACAGTATGATGCTCTTCAGCGGGAGATCATCGAAACGGAAGAAGATCTCAAAAAGCTGAGGCACAGTCAAATCAGTCTGCCACTGCTGGTGAAAGCCTGAAGTCTGCAGGCGTAAGATTTTTCCTCTCAAAAATTATCTCCGTTGTGTAATTTTCTATATGAGTATATTTGCAACAAGGCTCCCCATCTGCATGTTTTTTTCGTTATTTTCTACACATTCCAAATGGTCTAAACCTGGTCTAAAACAGAACTGTGAAGCTTCCCTTCCCCGATAAATCAAGACTTTTTAGAGAGTCGCCAGTATATTTCCATGACAGACAAATAGTACTTTTATCATTGTTGCATAACCTCGCATTTCTTAGTTTTTCTTGGTTTTTCGGGCTTTGTAAGCCTTTGTAAATTTTTGTTTTTTTGCATAACCTGGTATAGCATAATATCGTTAGCAAAAGGTGTAAAATGGGTTACAAATCAACTGTATAACACTACATTTCTTCCTTATTTTTCATTTTTGTTTTAACAGTTTCTTAAAATATTGCGCCAAGGCAACATCCGTGCAATATACATAACAGCCCTTCATACCTCTTGTCATGAGGGTTCTGTATGTATTTTTTATAATTTCATCTGCAACCTGATCTGCTTTTTCTTTATCTTTCTTCGCTAGTGTTTTTATTCCTTTCAAGGAATTATCGGTCTTTGCACGTTTTGTGTAATCTGTAATCACTTTCCCGTTTTCAAATCGCATATCATCGCCAATGATAACACCCGTATAATCGAATTCCAAACCTTGTGATGTATGAATACATCCGGCTTCATGAACTGACTCTTCACTGATTGCAAATGCATCTCCACCATTTAGATTCCAGCTTATGGAATAATCTCCAATCTTGATATCATGGAAATTTGTATTATTTCTGGTATCCTTCGGCCAGTTCCAACAATAGCCTGCAAGAATTCTTGCTCTATTTCTTGCGCAATTCTTTTCAAGCACAATTGCTTCCATTTCTGCAGGTGTATCACAGATGCGAATATCGTAATCAATTCCGTCAAGATCATAATTTGCTGTTTCACGGATTTCCAATGCCTGATCTAACCATGCCAGGTATCCATCAGAACCATTACAGCGGAACTGAGAAACAAGCTGTATTTTTATAATTTCTGATTTTTCCAAAGCCGCCCACTTTTCTATTTCAGCTACACTTCCAATATCTGATAATGTAACCCTCTGACTTTCATCAATAAAAAACACACTGCAAGCAGCGGCATGAATGATTTCTTTTATCTGGTTCTCTCCCATATTTTGGAACATACCGGATTTTTCATTAAGCCGGTGGGCTTCGTCAGCTAGTATTGTTCCGACTGAATTTCTTGGTGCTTCGGTATAACTTCCGGAACCTTTAAAGAGATTATCTACACTGTTTTTCCTCATGTGTCCCTTTAATTTGAATTGATATACTGTTCTCGGTGCAGCATTTTTTGAAACATATTGAACAAATTGCATTCGATTCGTGAGTTCAGCCAGTAGATTAATTGCAATGACTGTTTTCCGGTTCCGGGACCACCCTCTACAATAATTGTTCTTTTCTTACCATCTTTTTGACACTGACAAGAATAATCAAGAATACTTTCATATACAACCTTCTGTTCATCCAACATAACGAATTCTTGGTTCCCTTTAAGCATATTTAAAAGTGCATCTTGAAGTTGTTTAGAAGGTTTAATTTTTCCATGTTCAATTTTCAGCAGTGTATCCTCTTTGTCACCTGTTACAATTTGCTTTTTGATAAATGTACGAAGAGCTTCCCTTTGCCCATAAGTAAATGCAGGAGTTTCTTTCATAATATCCTGATATTGTTCTTTATCCAATGGATCATTTTCGATTCTTGGATAATTATGAAGATACGCACAGGGATGAAGACCGATTTCGTTGTCCTGAACATATTCGTTATAATCTCTGATTAACGCTGCGTAAGACCAGGCTTGATAACATGGATGTACAACTCTTCGCTCCGCTCCACCCGTATATGTTTCAACAATTGCATCCTGACCATCAATAGCTGTTAATTTCTCCCATTGTTTCAATTCAACAATAACAACATTTCCTTTTCCATTCAATCCATAACCAGAAATAAGGAAATCTATCCGTTTTGAAGTCTGAGGAATATTATATTCAATCGCCACACCTGCATCCTTTGGAATATCGGAATCATTCAATGTAATATACATTTCTTTTAATGAATTCCGCCAGGCATTCAGTTCACTTAATCCTGTCGTTCGGTTCATCTTTAATTTAATATTTTCATATAATTTTGTTTCCAAACGATCATTCTCTGTATCAACCATAAAATCACTTTTTGTGCCTGCATAAATAAGCATGTATTCACCCCACACATCATATTGTTTTGTTCAATTTCAATATATAATCCTAAAATAATCCAAATACGCTTTATACTTATCCTGTGCAGTCAGGCAGGTATCTGTCAGATAGCCTCTTTCGTTGTTCCATTCCTTCAATCCACGGTAATAGAACATTTTCAGATTGTCCTCAATGATAAACGGAACGATATTGTATTTCAGGCACTCCTTAAACATGATCAATCTGCCCACACGACCGTTGCCGTCCTGGAACGGATGGATCCGCTCAAACTTCACATGAAAGTCCAGAATATCCTCAAAGGTCTTTTCTTCTTTGGCGTTATATTCTGTCAGCAAGGCCTTCATTTTATCGCCGACTTCTTCCGGAAGGGCTGTATCACTGCCGCCGACTTCATTCGGGAGTTTCTTATACGCGCCAATAGCAAACCAGTCTTTTCTGGAATCACTGGTACCGTTCTTCAAAACCAAGTGAAGTTCTTTGATGAACTTCTCCGTCAGAGCTGCTTTTGCATGATCGATAATCATATCAATGCAGCGGAAGTGATTTGCTGTTTCGATTACGTCATCCACATTCAGCACTTCTTTTTCTACGCCGATAGTGTTGGTTTCAAAGATATATCGGGTTTGATCGTGGGTCAGGCGGCTTCCTTCCATGTGGTTGGAATTGTATGTCAATTCGATCTGTGTTTTATGGTAGATCCCACCGGAATATTTACTTGCCTTCTGTTCTTTCAGAATATCCAACAGAGTAATTGGTCCTTCTTTTCTTTTGTTGGTACGCTCCGGTTTTTCTGCGTTTTCCGGAATGTTCCATGTCTTGCCGGTAAGAAACGCACCGTTCACACGCCCCTTGGCGCAGTAATTTCTAACACTGCGCTCGGATACATCCCACTTATTCGCTATTTCAGTAACTGAAAGATATCGCATCTATGATCCTCCGCCATAAAATCTATCAAAAAACTACGTTAATCTATTACATAGTATACCATGTAATCGGCAATAATATCAATGGTATTCAACTGAATTACCTCACTTTTTGCCGACACAGGAAATACTGCTTCTGAATATAGAAAGCCGGACTCCATCGAAAATGAAGTCCGGCAAGGTAAGTCCAGAGTCTGATAATTAGCCAGTAACTGTTGCACAAATTCTCGGTCTGGATAAATCTCTGCGAATTTTGCCATATTTGTGCTAAAAAGGCAAACAAAAAGCACCAACAGATTTTACTCTGCTGATGCTCTTTCTTCCTTATAAAATGTGCGGTTTAAGTATCTCCATAATGGAATCTGCAACCAATGATATAAACATTGGCATCATCTATTCTATATACCAATCTGTCTTTATCATTTATGCGGCGGCTCCAAAATCCGGCTAAATCACCTCTTAACGGCTCCGGCTTTCCTATGCCCTCATTACCATTACGGCAAATATCTTCTATGAGCTGATTAATCTTTTTCAGTGTTTTCCTGTCCTCAGTCTGCCAATAAACATAATCTGCCCATCCATTATCAGTAAAAACTTTATTCATCGTCTACCTCAATCAGATCATGCTTTGCAAACTGTCCACGTTCCAACTGTGCTTTGGATTCCATCAGCCAGTCATAATTAGCCTTAGTCCCAAGGATATGCGCATTTTCAATCAGATTATTGTAGCTTTCCTCTGACAGAATTACCACGTTTCTATTATTCTTTCTGGTGACAATTATAGTTTCATAATCATCCGTTACCTGATCCATATAATTTTTCATGTTGTCCCGAAGATTTGAATAATTAACCGCTAACATCATATCACCTCATTTCGTACAATATTCTGTGCTCTAATTATAACGTACAATATTCTGTACGTCAATATAGTGTATGCAATCCGAAGTGAAATATTACTGTTCAAAAATACGAACAACCACAGGCGCTGTTTCTTCGTCAACATCGAATGTATTCTTTTTCTGGTTTCGGATATAGCCATAAGGGATTTCCTTACAGAAAAAGTCCACCAGTACAATGCGCAGCGCATCATGACTGGTGGACTTTTTAGTTATTATCAGGAAGTCAAATAGGTTCATCGCCCGGAAGGTCAAAATCATCTTCCGTACATTTCCTGATAATATGTTTTGTTTTCTCCATCGGCAAAGGCACATTTTCCTCTGCAAAGTATTCTTTCTTTACGACTTCAACTACTGCTTTGTGATTATCTTTGCCAGCAGGAACGATCACGCAATCGCCCACCTGAATAGAATCGTCATCCGAAATATAGTAGTAGCTCTTACACCCATCTTCAAACTCTACGCTGCAATAGATAATATCATTGTCACAGCGCCGCACCTTTCCATACACAGACGGGTTCATAATTTCACCCCACCCGTAGAAAGACATAAATTCAAAGACGGACTCCATAAACTCCGCCCAATCATCCGGAAGCCCCTTTTTATCGTAGCTTCCTTGAATGAGCTTTTCATTGCCCTTTTGAGAAATAACCTTAATGGTGTAGTCTATGGTTTCAAGCGGATCAACCACTACATTCTCCGGATTTCCTTCTATATGGTCAAAGATGCTTTCCGCATCCATATCTTCAAGAAGGCTTTCAACCCCGCCCTCAACCTTGTATTTTCTACTTACAGAACACCCAGAACCGATATTCTGAATGTGTTCAATACTTTCGCTCTCTCTGTCCACAATTAAAAACTCTTCATAATCCCAGACAGCGTATTCTGCGTGTTCTGAAATAGGAACCTTTGGCTTGATCTTTGTGATTCGATGATAGTTTACTTCGATTTGATTCACCATATCAGGCTTATTATTCCCATCAAAGGCATACAAATCAGGCATTTTCAAGCTGTCACGAAGCAGATCTGAAAGGTCAATTCCGTCCACTTCAAAAGACGAGCATAACGAACCGCTGAACTGATAGACCTTTCCTGCGGTATTGGTCAGCTCCATATTCCAGTTTCCAATATCAGTTGCAACGACTTCATCGTATCCCTTGCTGAAATACTCTGTAAACGCAGAAATAATTCTGTCGGCAACCGCTTTATCAATTCGCAAATTCTGACTGTGGGCTTTTTCATATCTACCATCTCTGCGCTGCCCGAAAACATACGAAGAAAACCATACTTGCCCTTCTGCATTAAGGGTTATGTGCTGTTCAACTTCTTCGTCCGGTTCCGGGCAAGGTCCATAACCAAGCCGATTGGAAACAAGCCGAATCTTTCTAAGCTCTCCTTTGAACAGGAAGGGATTCTCGCCGGAAAGCAGGGCAAGGCGGCTCAATGCCAGAATAAACCATGAACGATTTTCTGGGTTCAAGATGGCTGCTGCATCGTATGCCCAATGATTAAAATATCGCCATTGGGAATAGATTGCCGACCCAAGCAGTTTAATGTCCGTGACCTCGTTAATGATACGATTTAGCGCATCACAACTGCTTGCTGCATCGCCATATTTTTTTGAAAAGGCATGGCCGCAATCCATCTGGAATCCCAATGCCTGACAATCATCAGCCAGGTAATGGTCAACCAGCTCTATGTAGCTGATTTTCTGATCTCTAAATTTCTCAATCCACTTTGTGGCGAATAAGTGTACTTGCTCTAAAAACTCCATTGCGGCCTCCTTCCGAATCGGGTTAAAACTCCTCCCAAGTCCGACCGTTCAGATCATTTGCGATTACATCGGTGTTAGGCATTGTTTTATATCCGAACATATCAGCAAGATTGAAGAATTTGCTTTTTTGAATCGGGTTTTTACTGCTTTTTCTAAAGTCCATCGGGTAGAACTTTTCAACGATGAAATATCTATGGCTAATCGTCTGAAGGTTATAGCCATAATGATCTGCACGACGGATTGCCTCGTTGATGCGTTCAATCTCATCTGCGGTAGGTTCGGCTCCGCTTTCGGCACGATAAGTCATGCTGCCGTTATTTTCAACTGCGATGATGGTCTTTTTCAGCTTACCAATAGCACGGATACTCTTGTCTTTATACAAGCCGATATATCCATGTTCTGAAAAGTTGTGGGATTCCTGGTCATAGAACAAATCCAAATCCATATTGTCCTGAAAAGTTGTACCGGCTACGATTGCTCTCATCCATTTATATCCATCCGGTATCAGCTTTTCATCAAAGCAATACTTCTTGAAATCGTCTAAAACGGCAATGATTTCCGTATCTCTGTCGTCAACAATATCCTCCATAGCGTCCACAAGCTGCTCGAATGTCAAGTTGACGTGCTTGATCGGATGGATAAGTCGGGTTGCATTTTCGCTATTATACTTTCTCAGTTCAACTGCCAGTTCATCGAACAGTTGCGGCTTCATCGGCTTGGGATCGAGAGTGAGCAAAACCTTTATATCCTCAGCACCGAACTGCTCCAGATGATTCACAAGCTGCTGCTTATAAAACTGATTGTAGAGCTTTGTTTCCACCACTATTTTGAAGCTCTTTTGGCTGATAACCGCATCCGGAACACTATCGTCACCAACAACCTGCAAATCAAAGGTGATCTCCGGGCTTTCGTCCTCTCCAAGAATAAGACTATTCAGCATAGAAAAGAACTTATCAGCGTTATAGTTATACAAACGAGAGAGCATCAGCATGGTGTTTGAAGTATCCACATTCTCTTTGGAGTGGTATCTCTGAAAATAATGTATCTGCACATCGCACCTCCTAAAACCCATCTGCCGTTTCGTTTGCGTTACCGGGTCAGTTGATAACTCAATTCCAGCAAATGGTTATTTTATATTCGCTTACACCAATCGGCTTTGAAATATCCTTGAGGGAATATTCTGCAACCACATTGTTTTTGACCTTATCCATCAAAGCAATATTATGATACCAGGTAATAGTATCGGAAACAATCGGTCTCAGGCACAAAAAAGGTAGTGGCTTCCATTACCTACGCGCCTGCAGACCGATT
>NZ_JBBMFJ010000029.1:0-52434 GCF_040096075.1 Ventrimonas faecis | reverse complement strand
CAATGGGATTTTTGCCTGCAAGCCCATGTTTTCATACGGTCAGCGCAGTGAATGCGCAGACCTACTGAACAGTTACGTGTGCTCTAAAAAACTCACAAAAAATGAAAACTCTGCCGAAACGGCTGATATCCAAAAGCCCCATGCTTTCAGAAACAATACTATTAGAAACCCTTTGGACGGACCAGAATAAAAGGAACGTCCAAAGGATTCTGCATCGGAATGATGCGTTGATTGTGGACTAATCATATCCAAGATTCCGCTGTCCGTCAATGCACAGCATCTGCATAAAACGACAGGGTTCGACAGCAGCAGTTCCACCACGGAAACAATTGGACATGGACCGTCCGAAATGCTATACTAAAAACACTTGAAAGCAAAAAAAGGAGTATCATCACCATGAACGAATTATATGAAGCCATTGAGGCAAAAATCAAGGCATCCGGCTACCCGCGGGAAATCTCCGGCGAGGCTGTCTACAACGACATCTGCGACCAGATTGAGGGAAAAGAAAACGGCGAGTATGTTGTCCTCTCCAAATTTGAAGAGGATGTGGTTTTTGAGTACCACATCACCATCTCCGATGAGGAATTTAATCTGGGCATCCTCACCATGCGCACCCCGGAAGGTGTCTTTGAAACCGACTTCGATCAGTAAAGGCATATTGGAAAAGGGCCGCCGCAAAATTGTCTCCAGAACGTTCCACATATCAGGTTGTACGCATCTCGAACATGTGTAAGTGAGAGCACGCGAACAACGATATGTGAACGTGTCGGAGACAATTTTGCGGCAGCCTTTTTTTGTGCATTTTATAGGACATTTTGACGAAAAATGTTGTTTTCATCCTTTTGTTTTTGGTTGACGTTACCAATCAATCGTGATAGAATGAACTTAGTTCAATTTTTTAAACCAAAGGAGGTTTTTATGGCGGACTCCAAAGAACTACAGGAACTGTTTCACAGCTGTATGCCGCTGTTTATCGCCCTCGGAGATGAGGTCCGCTTAAGCATCATCGAAGCATTGTGCATTGCCTCCCAGAACGGCCACACGGAAGGGCTGAACGTCAACGAGATCACCCGGCAGACCAATCTGTCCAGACCGGCTATCTCCCATCATTTAAAGATTATGAAGAGCTGCGGGCTGGTGGAGGTGACCCAGTCCGGTACTTCCAACTACTACCGCCTCACCTTTCTGGACTGCACAAGACAGCTGATGAAACTGGGTTACCTGGTCGAAGAGATTTTCAGCCAGGAACAGAAATAACGTATATTTTTTCCACTCATTCCAGATACTACATTCCAAAAGGAGTGTAAATCTATGAAAAACAACGGACCATTCTTTTCGCGAAACGACTGCCGCCAGGCAGCGGCCCGTGAAAACATGAAACTAAAAGCAGAGATCCATCAGACACAGCACAAAATGGAATCCTTATTAAACCAGTTCGACCAGGTGACAGACCCGCCGCTGATCGACTGCTGTATCTACGAGCTGAACGCAGTCTGGCTCCGCTATCAGTTTCTGCTCCGGCGCTTCAAGCTTCTGGAACGGCTGGATTTTTAGCAAAACGAAACTATGCAATCAGGAGGACTTGATATCTATGGCATCATGGTATGAAAAAGCAGTATTTTATCACATCTACCCGCTGGGTATGCTGGGGGCGCCATTCGCCAACACCGAAGACGCCGCAGCCGACCGCTTTCCGGAGCTGGACAAATGGGTTGCCCACATGGAAGCCTTAGGCTGCACCGCCCTGTACATCGGACCGCTCTTTGAGTCCTCCTCCCATGGCTACGACACCAGAGACTATAAGCTTGTGGACCGCCGGCTTGGCACCAACGAAGGTTTCCGGCATTTCACAAAGCTCTGCCACGAAGCTGGTATCAAAGTAGTCGTAGACGGAGTATTTAACCATACCGGCCGCGAGTTCTTCGCGTTCCAGGATATTCAGAAAAACCGCGAAGGCTCCCGTTACTGCGGCTGGTACAAGGGTGTAAACTTTGGCTGGAACAGCCCTTACAATGATGGCTTCGGCTACGAGGCATGGCAGGGGCATTTCGAGCTGCCCTGCCTGAATTTACAGAATCCGGAAGTAAAGCAGTATCTGTTTGATGTCATCCGCTTCTGGATCTCTGAATTTGACATTGACGGCATCCGCTTAGACTGTGCCAACGTCATGGACTTCGGCTTCATGCAGGAGATGCGCGCCCAGACCGCTTCCATGAAACCGGATTTCTGGCTCATGGGCGAAGTTATCCACGGCGAATATGACCGCTGGGTGAACGATGGCATGCTCCATTCCGTCACCAACTACGAATTACATAAGAGCCTCTATTCCGGGCTCAATGACCATAACTTCTTTGAGATTGCCCACAATGTACGGAGACTGGAAGCCATCGGCACAAAGCTCTACACGTTTCTGGACAATCACGATGAAAACCGTATTGCCAGCAAACTGAATAAAAAAGCGCATCTGCCTCTGGCATGGACACTGCTCTTTACCCTTCCCGGCATTCCTTCTATTTATTACGGAGGCGAATGGGCGCTGGAAGGCACCCGCACCCGCGAAAGCGATGCAGCCCTGCGGCCCTGCATTACCCTGGAAGAGGGCGAGGCAAAACACAGTGATCTTACAGATTTGATTGCAAAGCTTGCCCGTATTCATACGGAGCAGCCGGAATTCCACGGTGGGCGTTATCAGGAGCTTCTGCTCACCAACCGGCAGTATGCTTTCGCCAGACACGCACAGGAAAGTGTCTGCATTACCGCAGCCAACAGTGACGACCAGGAAAGCTTCCTTTCCATTCCGGTCCCGCTGCGCGCGTCCCAGGCAGAAAATCTGATGGATGGTTCCATCATTCCAGTTGAGAACGGAAAATTAAACCTTACATTACCGGGCAACAGCAGTGTTGTCTTAAAGATCAGGGAGGATTGACCTTATGGCAGTCAGAGATAAGAAAAAGCAGACCGAGACCGGCTTTATCACCGCCGGTGACCGTTACCTGTTCGGAGAGGGCACCCACTATGAGATCTACAACAAACTTGGTGCCCACCCGAAAACTTTCGATGGCAAAACCGGCTATTATTTCGCTGTATGGGCTCCCCATGCCGCATCCGTCAGTGTAGTTGGCGACTTCAATAACTGGGATCCGGATGCATGCCCCATGCAGGTGTTAGAGACCTCCGGCATTTACGAGCGCTTCGTTCCGGGCATCAAGCCGGGTGAGCTGTATAAATTCGCCATCACCACCCAGACCGGCAAGGTAATCTTCAAGGCAGACCCCTTTGCCCAGTACGCCGAGTACCGTCCGGGAACTGCCTCCATTACCGCCTTCAACGACTCGTTCCGCTGGAGTGACAGCATCTGGGTTCAGAAGCGTGAGGCCACCAACCCACGAGAAGCGGCCATGAGTATCTACGAGGTGCACTTAGGCTCCTGGAAAAAGAAAAACCGCCCGGAGAAAGACGGTTACTATACCTATAAGGAAGCGGCCGCTGAGCTGGCTGCTTACGTGAAAGAAATGGGCTACACCCATGTAGAGCTGATGGGCATCGCGGAGCATCCCTACGATGGCTCCTGGGGTTATCAGGTAACCGGCTACTACGCTCCCACCTCCCGCTACGGCACCCCGGAGGAATTCAAATACTTTGTAAACTACATGCACAAAAAAGGTATCGGCGTCATCCTGGACTGGGTTCCGGCCCATTTTCCGCGGGATGCCCACGGCCTTGCGGATTTTGACGGACAGGCCCTCTTCGAGTACGCAGACCCGCGCAAGGGCGAACATCCGGACTGGGGTACCAAGGTTTTTGATTATGAGAAACATGAGGTCTCTAACTTCCTCATTGCCAACGCTCTCTACTGGATCGAGCAGTTCCACGTAGACGGACTGCGCGTCGATGCCGTGGCTTCCATGCTGTATCTGGACTACGGACGCAAGGACGGTGAATGGGTCCCGAACCGCTACGGCGGCAACCAGAACCTGGAAGCCATCGAATTCTTCCGTCACTTAAACAGCGTTGTGGCACAGCGCGGACACGGCGCCATGGTCATTGCCGAGGAATCCACTGCATGGCCGCTCGTCACCCACGATCCAAAAGAAGGCGGACTGGGCTTCACCTTCAAGTGGAATATGGGCTGGATGCACGATTTCCTGGAGTACATGAAATTAGATCCGTACTTCCGCAAATTCAACCACCACAAGATGACCTTTGGCCTCACCTACTTTAACAGTGAAAACTTCATCCTGGTACTCTCCCACGATGAGGTCGTTCACTTAAAGTGCTCCATGATCAACAAGATGCCGGGCCTCTTCGGAGATAAATTTGCAAACCTGAAGGCCGGTTATACCTTCATGCTGGGACATCCGGGCAAGAAGCTTTTATTCATGGGCCAGGATTTCGGTCAGCTTCATGAGTGGGATGAAAAAGTCAGTCTGGACTGGCATCTGACAGAGGAAGACCTGCACAAGGATCTCCAGAACTATGTGCGCGACCTGTTACATATTTATCAGAAACACCCGGCGCTCTACGAGTCCGATGATGACTGGGACGGCTTTTCCTGGATCAATGCCAACGATGGCGACCGCAGCATCTACAGTTTCGTGCGCTACGCAAAGAATCACAAAAAGAGCCTGCTGTTCGTGTGCAACTTCACTCCGGTGGCACGGCCGGATTACCGGGTCGGCGTACCGAAACGCGGCAATTACACGCTGATTCTGGACAATGAACACGGCGCTTACAAAACCGGCGAGAAGGCTCCTGTCTTAAAAGCAGTCAAATCCGAATGCGACGGCCAGCCGTATTCCATATCCCTGCCGCTGCCGGCATATGGAACCGCAATTCTCCGCTTCTCATAATAAGCAGGAACACATCCTGTTTGAAAATGGCAAAAACAGGTCTTGTATTTCGTTAAAAAATTATCAAAAAGTGGATGACATTCTTTCCATTTCGTAGTAAAATAGGAAACGACCTACCTGATGATCCGGTTATTAAAACTGACGGTAAGCATCAGCAACATAATATAAGGAAGGAGAGTTTCGTATGGCAAGAGAGTTAATTTCCAAAAACGCGACCAAAAGTGTCTATCGCGATGGCGATAAAGCGGTAAAAGTTTTCTGCAAGGGCTTCCCGAAAGCAGAGGTTTTAAATGAAGCTTTGATCAGCGCACGAGTTGAGGCCATTGGCGGCATCAACATTCCGTCTATCCAGGCAGTCTCTGTCGAAGAAGACGGCTGCTGGTCCATCACCCGGGACTACATCGAAGGTAAGACACTCACAGAGCTTATGAAGGAAAAACCGGATAAGCGCGACGAATATCTGAATCAGATGGTTGAACTGCAGCTGATGATTCATTCCAAGACCTGTCCATTACTGAACAAGTTAAAAGACAAAATGGCGCGGCAGATCTCTGAGATGGAAGAATTAGATCCTGTCAACCGTTACGATCTTCTTACCCGCCTTGACAGCACTCCAAAGCACATCAAGCTGTGTCACGGAGATTTCCAGCCGGACAACATCATCGTGAAGGAAGACGGCACCATGTATGTGGTTGACTGGGTTCACGCAACCCAGGGTAACGCCAGCGCAGACGTGGCCAGAACGTATCTTCTGTTCTGCCTGACCGATCAGGCAGCGGCAGAAAAATACATGGATCTGTTCTGCGAAAAGACCGGTACCGCCAAACGCTATGTACAGCAGTGGCTGCCTCTGGTAGCTGCGGCACAGCTCACGAAGAAACGTCCGGAAGAAAAAGAACTGCTTCAGAGCTGGCTGAATGTATGTGATTATCAGTAGGTCAAACGGTTCCTGTCTGCACTGTGTGTGAACAGGAACCAAAAAGAAGAGGGTCTTGCCGATTGCGGTAAGGCCCTTTTTGATATATACTAAAAGACGTACCGCTTCTGTGACGAAACGCGGAAGCAGCACGCAGCTACCATACCATAGCATACCTGCCAAAGGAGGACAATCATGCAGACTATTTTAGTGTGTGACGACGACAAAGAGATCGTCGATGCGATAGATATTTACTTAACCGGAGAGGGCTTTCACATCTTAAAGGCCTATGACGGTTACGATGCCTTAAAAATTCTGGAAACGGAACATGCGGATCTCATGATCATCGATGTCATGATGCCGGGGCTTGACGGCATCCGCACCACCTTAAAGGTGCGCGAGACCAGCAGCATCCCGATCATTATCCTCTCCGCCAAATCCGAAGATTCCGACAAGATCCTGGGCTTAAACATTGGCGCGGATGATTACCTTTCCAAGCCATTTAACCCACTGGAGCTGGTGGCCCGGGTCAAATCCCAGCTGCGCCGCTACACCCAGCTGGGCAACATGAGCCAGGGCAGCAACGAAAATGTATACAAATGCGGCGGTCTCACCATCAATGACGACACCAAGGAAGTATTTGTAGATGACGAACCCATCAAGCTGACTCCTATTGAATACAACATCCTGCTTCTTCTGACCAAAAACGCCGGCAAGGTTTTCTCCATCGATGAAATCTACAAACAGATCTGGAATGAGGAAGCCATCGGCGCCGACAATACGGTGGCCGTACATATCCGCCACATCCGTGAAAAAATTGAGATCAACCCGCGGGAGCCGCGCTACTTAAAAGTAGTCTGGGGTGTCGGTTACAAGATTGAGAAACAGTAGGAGCCGCCCATGAGACTGAAAGATTATTCCATGCGGATCAAAAAGAACATTGCCGTGTTCCTGCATATCCTGTTTGTGCTTATGACGGTGCTTTCCATCAGCGTCATGTATTTAAATACCAATGTCGGCTCCGGCATTTCCTGGATCCTGGACCGCAAATACGATGATTCCGCAGCCTTCCGCCAGCAGTTTCAGGAGGATCTGGACCATGTGTTCAAATATGTTGCCTACCGGGATGTCTTTGAGACTGACGGCAATCTGGACCTTTCCAAAGAAATGTTCGCGGTAAGCCGTGACAATGGCCCGGAGATTACCTACACTCTGGAAGAAGTCCTGCGCTACGCAAAGAGCCAGGGATTCTACTTAAACGACCAGTTTGAGGTGGTCAATGATCTTTTCATCTATGACGATGCCTCCACCGTAAGAGACCAGCTGGTTTACTGGCGTGCTTACGACCCGGATGCCACCTTAAAGGAACCGGGTGACGCGTTTTCTTCCCTGCTGGATCTGTCCAAAGAAGTATTAAACTGTTTAAGCGAATACTACATCGTCAATTACCGGCTGCTGTCAAATCCATCCAACTTCCGTTTCCGGATTGATTATCTGGATGATGAAACGGTCCTCTCCGAGTACTCCAACGCCGGAGACTTAACCGATGCCCAGTTAAAATCCCTGGGCCGCTACTGTTTCGTAGACAGCAGCTCCATCCTCATTGACAGCAACCTGGATGAACTTCCCAAAAATGTCATGTCCCAGCTGGAGCAGCTCAATTTAAATGACGCGGACCGCTATCACATGACCGTTGCCGTGGACACCAGTTACAGCGCGGACGATGCCTATGCCCGTCAGGCTGCCGATTACCGCCATCTGCGCGGCCGCTTTGTGGAAGCCATGTTCTGTCTGGCTCTTGGCATCATCGGCTGTCTGGTCACCCTGTACTACCTGATCCTGGTATCCGGTTACCGCACCGAGGACCGTACCAGCCCTTATCTTCACGGTTTTGACATGATCACCACCGAAAGCGGAATCCTGCTGACTGCGGTCAGCACCATGTTCATGCTGTTTCTGGGGGAAAAGATCGGCTATCCGCTGATCCATCTCGTAGCGCTGGCCGAAGACTGGAGCTTTACGGAGCGGATGTTGCGGGCCCTGATCATCTATGCCTGCTGCATGACCGGAGCCTTCAGCATGCTGCGGCGCTACAAAAGCCGCCAGCTCTGGACCAACAGCATGCTCCATCGTTTCCTTGAGAACCTGAACCTGTACTTTGAGGACCGCACCTATTCCAGGCGGTTATTCTGTCTGTTCACTGCCTTCCTTGCAGCACAGGCCATCGGCATCGGCCTGATTTTTGTGTGCGTCTGCTTCCGTTCCCATATGCCCGCAAAAGTCGTCGGCATTGTACTGTTTATCCTGCTGGCCGGCCTGGATTATATGACCTTCCACCGGCTGTTCTTACAGTCCCGTCAGGAAGACCAGATTGCGGACGCCATCGAAAAGATTGCGGGCGGCGACACCAGCTACCAGATGAACCTGGCCGGACTGGAAGGCAAGGAGCTGAAAGTCGGAAACATGATCAACAGCATTGGTACCGGACTGGAACGTGCCCTTCAGGAGCAGGTTAAAAGCGAGCGCCTAAAAGCGGACCTGATCACCAACGTGTCCCACGATATCAAGACTCCGCTTACTTCTATTATTAACTATGTAGACCTGTTAAAGCGGGAGCAGATTCCGGGAGAGCGGGCTCAGGAATATTTAAAGGTCCTGGACCAGAAATCCCAGCGGTTAAAAAATCTGACGGAAGACCTGGTAGAAGCCTCCAAAGCAAGCTCCGGCAATGTCAAACTGGAGATGACTACCCTGGATATCGTGGAGATGATCTGGCAGACCAACGGCGAATTCGAAGAGAAATTTGCTACCCGCAGCCTGGAACTGGTATCCACGCTTCCGGAAAGCAGCATCCTCATCGAGGCCGACGGCCGTCACCTGTGGCGCGTTCTGGAAAACGTCTACAACAACGCATTCAAATACGCCATGGAACACACCCGGGTCTACACCGATCTGGAACTGAAAGACGACAAAGTTTACTTTACCATTAAAAACATATCAGCAAACCCATTAAATGTGCAGGGCGAAGAGCTCACTGAGCGATTCGTCCGCGGAGACGTCTCCCGCACCACCGAAGGCAGCGGCCTCGGCCTCTCCATCGCCCAAAGCCTCACAAAGCTCCAGGGCGGAACCTTCGAGATCTTAATTGATGGGGATCTGTTCAAGGTGCGCGTGGGATTTGGGATAAAAAAAACAGACTAGCCGTTTTGGCCAGTCTGTTTTTTTTAATTCGATAAATGCTTTTTTACTAATTCTACCAGGTATGCCTGCCGTAATAATATCTGTATCCGGCAGGCCTTTCAATTCCTCTCTGCTACTGAAAGCAATCGAAACATCATGATTGGCACGTTCTTCGATATTCAGAAAAGCTTCAATTTCCTCAATGGCAGCCGGCGCGTCCATTTTTTGTTCTCTGTTTTACAACACCCATTCCTCCAGAAAATGAGCTGCCCCGTCCTTTTCATTATGCCCGGCCACAAATTTCGCAGCCTGCTTTACATCATCTTCTGCGTTTTCCATTGCTGCGGAGATGCCTGCAGCCTGAAGCATGGAAATATCGTTTTCGTTATCCCCAATAGCCAGCACATTTTCCATACTTATCCCCAATTTTTTACAAAGTGTACACAGTGCATTTCCTTTGGAGGCATGGATAGAGTTTAATTCTATGATCCCATCTCCGGTGCGCAGAAATACGATACCCGGTATGGGGCTTCCTTTTTCCAGAAGTTCCTGTGCCAGTCCATCTTTTAAGACAAAAGCACCCATTTTCATCACTTTTACTCCGCTGGTCCTTAAAAACTCTCCCAGATCTTTTACATTTCCCTCGCTGAACCTGATATAAGGATATTTTTCAGAAAGCCCTGTTTTCTCCCAGCCCTCTGCCCGGAAAGTACCTCTGTCTGTATGGACATATACAGCTACTGGGAATTGTTCCAGATACGCAATGGCTTCCACTGCTTTTTCTGTGGATATCCCTGTTTCACAGATACTTTTTTCCTCCGGTACATCCATAAGCATGGCACCATTGGAGCAGATAGCATACTGAATGCCGTCTACGTTATTTAATACTGCTTCTTTCATTCCTCCGATCGGTCTTCCTGAGGCAGGTACCAGGATCACACCTTTTTTTACAATCTTTCTTAAAATATCTAATGTATAGTCTGATATGCTTTTATCATCATGAAGAAGAGTTCCGTCCATATCTACGGCTGCCAGCCGGATAGTTGTTTTTTCACTATGCATATTGATTTCCTCCTATAATGTTCTCTCGGGATCTTTTTGTGCCCGATCTTGATCCTGACACCTGATTTTAAGTATAGCACATATTTCCCCCATAAAAGTGTCAATCCTAGTGTCGAATCCCATTCCCCCACTCTGGACACCTCCCCTTTTTTCTCACCGCTACTGCCGAAACCCTTTTCAAACTGGCGAAATCATTCAAAACATCTTTCTTTTCAGACTATTTTTTGTATAATTACACTTGTAATCAGGTAGAAATAAAACACGCGCGAAAAGAATTCAAGTTAAATCAACAAACAGGAGAATCATGTACATGCTCAGCACAAAAGAAGAACTCTATCTTTACCTGGAAAAAATAAGCCGGGGCTATGCCCTGAAAGATCTGAAATATTTTACGGCGAACCATATCAGCGAATCACTGAATATTTCCCGTAATCTGGCCAGTCAGTATCTGAACGAGCTGGTAAAAGAAGAGCGGGCCATTAAGGTCAACTCCCGCCCTGTTTATTTCTTCCATAAGAAAAATGTTGAACGCGAGGCCCAGGTCGCCCTGGAAACCTGCGTATTCTCCGGTATGGACGATTTTCAGCGGAAATGCCGAAGCGATGAAAATAAAAGAGATTTTCAGAAAGCCATCGGTTATTACCTGAGTTTAAGTTCCTGCATCGAACAGTGTAAAGCAGCTGTTAAATACCCGCCAAATGGTCTTCCGGCCTTGTTTAACGGAGCTGGCGGAACAGGAAAGGCTTTTCTTTCCAGGCTGATGTATGAATATGCTATAAATGAACGGGTAATAGGAACTGCAGGCGCAGCTTCTCTCCCGCCTTACATCACAGTAGACTGCTCCGAATATGCCCAGAATGAAGAAAAATTTGCTATTTCCCTTTGCGGCAGCGAAGACGGAAAAGGCTGGCTTGCAAAGGCAAACGGCGGCATCCTTTTCTTTGATGAAATTGACAGGCTTCCATCTTCAGGACAGGAACTGATCTATTCATACTTAATTTCGGGACAATATAAAGGATATCATGATGACGAACATGTTTTTGAGTCCAATGCAAGACTGGTATTTTCCACCACAAAAGTACCGGCGGAAACACTTTATAAGCCACTTGCAAGGATGATTCCCATTGTGATCCCGGTCCCAACATTGCATGAACGCACAGCCGATGAAAAAGAGGAAATGTTAGTCTCCTTCTTAAAAGCAGAAGGGCGGCGCATGGGCGTAGATGTAAGCATCAGCCAGAACGCCTTCCACTGTATGCTGGAATTTTCCTACGAAAACAACATCGACGAATTAAAAACCTGCGTTACCAGCAGCTGTGCCGGAGCTTATCTGGAAAAAACCAGCGATGGTATCGCTATCCACAGTTATCACCTTCCGGAATATATGCTCTCCTCCTTAAAACTGGAGGTTGAAGACAAAGACAAACGGATGATCCACTTAAACAGTTACAGCCGTGACACCTCTTTGGGGCAGACGGTACAGTATTTCCAGATCATGTTAGATGTCTTTGAAGATTACCGTCAGGATATGCTCAGTTTTGACGTCCTGATGATGGAATTCCGGAAACAATTAAATGATTATTACGACTATCTGATCTACGGACAGAAGCTTGTAAACATCAAGATCTCCACTTACGAACAGCTGATCAATCAGATTTTTGAAAATGTAAGTGAAATGTATGGTATCAGCCTTTCCAAAAAATACAGCCACTTACTTGCCCGCCGCTTATATATACAGCTTCAGGGCGACCATCTGATCGACAACTGGATGAAACAAAACCATAACGAGATTGAAAAAATGTTTCAGGCTGTAAGCGCTGTTCTTGAAAAAGAATCAGTCATCTGTTCCAGGATCATAAACCTGATCAAACTGAATCTGGACATTGAAGCAGACAGTTTAAACCAGCTGTTTTTGCTTTTAGATATAAAAAACCAGAACCAGAAGATCCAGGGACTTTCCGCAGCCGGTATTATCTTAAGCCACGGCTATGCAACAGCTTCCAGTATTGCAGATGCCGCTAACCAGATCATCGGGCGAAAGGTATTCGATGCCATTGATATGCCTCTTGACATGCAGATGAGCGACATCACCGGGCTGCTGGAAAAACACATTGAACGATTTATCACCTGTCAGGACGTAGTACTTCTGGTGGATATGGGTTCTTTAGAGCAAATCCACAGCCAGATGGGCGGCCTGCGAAACTTAAATATCGGCATCATCAACAATATTTCCACTGCCTTAGCTGTTGATATCGGCCTTGGCATCTGTGGGAACCAGAAGCTGGAAGACATCCTGAAACGGGCCAGCGAAAGCAATGTCTGCACCTACCGTATCATCCACAATGTACAGAAGGAAGACGCCGTGATCTTCAGCGGAGAAAACGGCATTGACACAACGGAAAAGCTAAAAGAGCTGATCTTAAAGACTTCCGCCACTTCCATTCCTGTAAAATTTGTGGCTTATGATTATTACCGGCTGATGAAAAACGGCAGCCATGATGAGATTTTCCAGCAATACCATGTAAAATGCATCATCGGGCTTTTCAATCCGGAGATCGAGGGAATTCCTTTTATCTCACTGGAGGACATTATTTCCATGAATTCCGCAGAAAAGCTGACAAACATTTTCTCAGAGTATCTGGATGAAGAACAAATGGAAATATTTAACCAGAACCTGGTAAAGAATTTCTCCCTGCAGAATGTAGTTGAATCCATTACCATTTTAAATCCTGATAAGCTTTTAGATGAAGTGGAACAGGCAGTGGGACGGCTTCAGAAGATCACAGGAAGAAAGATTGCAGGACGTATCATGATCGGGCTTTATGTCCACCTGTGTTGTCTGGTGGAACGTCTGGTCACAAAAACACCGATTGATAATTATCAGGATCTGGAAAAATTTGAACAAAAACATGCCGACTTTATCAGGCAGGTAAAGGACAGCTTTCAGGATATCTCCCGGCATTATCGGGTGGATCTGCCTGTAAGTGAGATTGCTTACATTTATGATTACATGCATTTGAATTCAAAAAATAAGCTTTCCGGGCAGGCAGAAAGCCCGGCCGTCCGTGAGGACGAATAGGAGGTAAATATGGGTATTGTACTTGCAAGAATTGATAACCGTCTTCTTCATGGTATCGTGGCTACACAGTGGGCCGGACGTTCCGGTGCACAGCGTATCATGATCATTGATGATACTGTTGCCAATAATGAACTGACCAAAGCCAGCATGAAGCTTGCCAGACCTACCGGAATGGCTATTTCCATCATTACCGAGGAAACAGCTTTAAATAACTTCAAAGCCGGAAAATACAATGACCACACTGTATTTGTACTGGTTAAGAAGCCGGAAACACTGGTTAAGCTGTCTGAGATCGGCGTAAAGATCCCGGAACTGGTCATTGGCGGAACTGTAAAGCCTGCTGAAGGCGAAGAAGCTGTAAAGCTTTCCCAGAGAGCATTTGCAAAGCCGGATGACATTGAGGCTTACAAGAAATTAAAGGCTGCGGGAACCAAGCTCTATGCACAGTATGTACCTGCAGACGCAGAAGTTTCTATTGACGAATTTCTGAAATAACCAAAGGGGGAAATTGTTATGCAATTAAGTGCTTTACAAATTGTACTGCTTGTTCTGGTGGCTGCTGAGATCAACGTTGACCGCCGCGGATTATCACTGACACATGCAAGACCTGTTATCGTAGGTTTCCTGTGCGGACTGATCTTAGGCGACATGAACAGCGGTCTTTACATCGGCGGTACTTTCACACTGATGTCCTTAGGCGTTGCCGCTCTTGGCGGTTCTTCTGTACCTGATTATGGCGTTGCAACCATTATTGCATGCGCATTTGCAAAAACAACCGGACAGGGACCGGAAGTTGGTATGACCATTGGTCTTCCTGTTGGTATGCTGGGCGTACAGATGGACGTTTTATACAAGATCTGCAACTCCTTCATTGCCCAGAAATCCCAGAAATATGCCAATGAAAAACAGTTTGGTAAAATGTATGCTATCCTTTACCTTTGCCCTGTTATGGTAGCTGTATTCATGGCATTCCCAACCGCTGTTGCATTAACAGCAGGCGCTCCTTTAGTCCAGGCTATCCTGGATGTGCTTCCTTCCTGGGTAACAGGCGGTCTGTCTGTAGCAGGAAAGCTTCTTCCTGGTCTTGGTATTGCCATGCTGCTCCACTACATGCCGGCAAAGAAGTACTTCAACTACATTCTGATCGGCTTTGTACTCAGCGCATACATGGGCGTACCGATCCTTGGTATCGCATTCCTTGGTGTAGCTTTAGCTTACAAGTTCTATATGGATGAAGAAGCAAAGGAAAATGTAGGATTTGCAGGAGGTCTTGAAGATGAATAATGAGAATGCAGTAATGGAAAAAGCTCCCGTTTTAACAAAAAAAGACTGTGTGAAAGGCGCCATCCGCTGGTCCTTAATGGCAGTAACAACCTTTAACTACGATACCCAGCTTGCTCCAGCCGTTGTTTTCGGTATTGGGCCTCTGCTGCGTAAGATCTATAAAGATGATGACGAATACGTTGAAGCATTAAACAACCATTATAAATACTTCAACACCATGCCATGGCTGGCAAATATCGTTCTTGGTGCTACTCTGGCTCTGGAAGACAAAGAAGGTATCACTTCCCTGGATGCTGTACAAAATATCAAGGTCAGCTTAATGGGACCTTTAGCTGGTATCGGTGATACCTTATTCTGGACACTGCTTCCTACTATCATGGGCTCCATCGCAGGATATATGGCTCTGGAAGGCAACCCTATCGGTGTTATCCTGTGGCTCATCGTAAACCTTATCTTCATCTGCATCCGTACGCAGTTAATGTGGATCGGATACCGTGAAGGTACCAAACTGATCACCAAAGTGGGCAGTAAACTTGCCCGCATCACAGATGCTGCTTCTGTTCTGGGACTTACTGTTGTAGGTGCTCTGTCCGCAACTGTTGTAACTGCAAAAACACCTCTGGCATTCCAGATGGGTGAAGTCAATCTGGCAGTTGCAGATCTGTTAGACAAGATCATGCCTTCTATGATCTCTGTGGCTACTGTCCTGGTACTGTATAAGCTCCTTGGAAAGAAGGGCATGAAGATCACTACCCTGATCCTCATTGTTATCATCTTCTCCATGATCTGCTCTGCACTGGGAATCCTGGCTTGATCATTTATAACTAACATAACTAAACGGACATGTCGCCTGATGGTGACATCACCATAATGACGGTTCTGCCTGTCTTATTTGGCAGGCAGAGCCATTTTTTATTCAACTAAGGGGAGATTATCATATGGTTGAAGTAAGCGCAGCAAAACGTAATATCACACCTCCATTTCCTATGTACATGCGCGGTTATGCCATGAGAACAGGAAAATCTATTGGTGTTTTAGATGAACTTTACTGCAGGACTTTAGTCCTGCGCATTGACGGGGAGATTTTTATATGGTCCACCTTGGATCTGTGCCGGTTAGAAGAACTGATCTCTGATTATGCCCGCACAGTCCTTGCCGGAAAATATTCTATTCCAAAGGAAAATATCATTATCGGAACCATTCATACACACTCTGGCCCTGATATCAGCTTTGAAGATGAAGGGGAAGACAGAAATCATTGCAAGGCAGTTTACAGGGAACTGGTAATGAAACAGCTTTTTGACGCTGTAGATGAATGCTTTGACCGTGGTTTCTTAGAGGTAACACCTTATATGGTAAAGGGAACAATAGAAGGTGTATACGGAAACCGCAATTATATTGACAAACCAAGTGATAAAGATATCAACATGATCCTGTTCCGCAATGAAAACCATGTAGTTGCAGGTATGTTCCAGTTTACCTGCCATCCAACTGTCCTTGGCATCCACAACATGAAGCTCAGCTCTGATCTTTTAGGAAATGTAGGAAAGGCCCTAGATGAAAAATACAATACTATTTTCATTACCATGCAGGGAGCCTGCGGTGATATGGGCAACCGCCAGTACCGTCAGGGAAATGACGAAAACGAGCTGTGGCGCGTACGTGATGAAGTAATGAAGCAGGTAAATGTTTTCGCAGAAGCGGAAACTCCTATGGAGTTAAAAGCTGGCTCTGTAAAAACTGCAGAATACACCATCCACCAGACTTATGATCTGGATGCCATGAAGGCACAGTTAGCTGAAGATGAAAAGAAGCTGGCTGCTGCTGTTACAGAGGATGATAAAAAGCTTCTCTGGTCCGGTGTCCGCCATATGAGAAGAAAGATCCAGTCAGGCGGCATCAATGTTACGCTCCGCTCTGTTATCTTCCATTTAGGCGACCTGGAAATGATCACGATCCCCGGAGAGCTGTTCTCCACCTTCGGAATGGAGATCAAAAAGAACTTTAATGCTCCTATGCGCATCGTATGGGGTTATGCAAACTACAGTGCAGGTTATATCGTAGAGAAAGATGAATTCGGAAAAGGTTATGAAAGCATGCAGACTCCTTTCCTCCAGGGAGAAGCAGAACTTTACGTAGATCATCTGATCAAATCCCTATAGTATCTGATCCCCGCCACACTATTATAAATATAACTATAACTATAAAACTATAAGGAGAAGCGTTATGAGAAGATATATTATCGCCTCCCATCATTTACTGGCCCACGGCCTGAAAGACACATTAAATTTTCTTACTTCCATGGACGGCATCATTGATATCAGTGCCTATATGGATGACACCGATCTTCCAACCCAGATCAAAGAATTATTTGATTCCTTTGACCCGGAGGATGAAGTAGTCATGATGACTGATATGTTAGGTGGCAGTGTAAACCAACAGTTCTGCCCATATGTAAACGATCATCGTCACCTGATCTGTGGTATTAATCTTCCATGTGCCTTAAGCCTGGTATTACAGCCTCAGGATATGCCTCTTACTGCAGAGACCATCCGGACTATTGTAGAAGAATCCAGAAACCATCTGATCTATGTAAATGAGTATAATGATGGATCAAATGAGGATGATGAGTAAAAAATTGTAAAAATCCACTTCATTGAACAGACATAAAAGAAGCAGCTGACCATTTTTTCCAACAGCTGCTTTTTTCGTAGAAAAAGCAGGAATATATAAAGTCAGAAGTGTGAAAAACACAAATTGATTTTATTTGAAAAAAATGATAAAACAGGGAACGAAAGAAGGGATATACATGAAACAAAAAAACGGGTAGTGCCGCGACAGCTGTATACCCAGGTAATCCCGTAAATAAAATGGAATCTCAGATTGTAGCACGAACGAAAAAATGGTGCCTGGCCTAACAGCCAGACACCACGTTCATACGATTTTATCTTTTCTTACGCATTCTTTACCTGCGCGTTCTTCACACTCTTCTTCTGAAACAGTTCCTTACCGGATGTATACACAATGATGACACCCAGTACCATCAGCAGGATTGCAATGATCAGCTGTAATCCCTCTACCATGAAGACTGCGGTTCCAGCGCCAAAAGCATGTACCAGAGCAATGGTTCTCTCTACCAGTGCGGTAAAGGTTACACACAGCATGATGATGAGCGGCGGGAACAGGGTCTTATTCTCTCTGCCGGTTACCTTTAAGAATACACACAGGGTGATGAGTACCAGTGCGCTTAACAGCTGGTTTGCGCTGCCGAACAGCGGCCAGATGTTGGAGTAACCGATCTTGGTTAAGATGAAGCCGCAGGCCAGGGTTACAACGGTGGAGAAGTACTTGTTGCAAAGAAGCTTTCTCCAGCCCTCTGCATGCTCCATATCATCAGTGGAGAACAGCTCCTGGAAGGACATACGTCCGATTCGTGCTACGGAGTCCAGGCTGGTTAAAGCCAGGGCAGATACGCACATGGTCATGAAGCACTGTGCCACATAAACCGGAATGCCAAACATCTCCAGGAATCCGGCAACACCTGCGGAGAAGATCTGGAACGGAGTTCCGGTTGCTGCGGTACCATCTGCTGCAGCAGCCGCACCGGCTACACATAAAGCCAGGACAGCCAGCAGGCTCTCTAATACCATAGCGCCGTAGCCAACCTTCAGCATATCTTTCTCATTGGAAACCGTCTTGGAAGAGGTTCCGGAGGATACCAGGCTGTGGAATCCGGAAACCGCGCCACACGCTACGGTAACGAACAGGATTGGGAACATATCGCCCATCTTGGCGTTCTTAAATCCAGTGTAAGCCGGAAGGTTCATGGTCGGATGTGCAACCACCAGGCCAACAACCGCACCGATGATCATGCCTGCGAACATGAAGGTGGTCATGAAATCACGCGGCTGCATTAAGAGCCACATCGGCATAACTGCTGCCAGGAAGATGTAAGCAAAGGTCAGATAAGACCAGGTGTCCTTGCCTGCTACAACCGGGAATGCCATACCGATTGCAAAGGCTGCAACGGTGCATGCCAGTCCGGCCAGGGTTTCTTTCCAGCCGGTCAGGTGAAGATGTTTCTGTACTACACCAAATACCATAGCAAATACGATGAACATCAGGGAGATGGAACCTGCCGCGCCGTTGGTCTGTGCCGCCGGGGAAAGGGAGGTAACACCATCTGCTACCGTGTAGGCATTAAAGGTACCTGCAACCATATCAGCAAATGCTGCGATAACGATCAGGGTAAATAACCAGCAGAACAGAAGGAACAGCTTCCGTCCGGTCTTGCCGATGTATTTCTCAATCAGAAGTCCCATGGACTTGCCTTCATTCTTGACGCTGGCATACAGTGCGCCGAAGTCGGTTACCGCACCGAAGAAGATGCCGCCAAGGATAACCCACAGAAGCACCGGAACCCAGCCGAATGCGGCTGCCTGAATGGCACCGGTGACAGGGCCTGCGCCCGCGATGGACGAAAACTGATGGGCGAAAACAGTCCAGCCATCGGTCGGCACGTAATCCTGTCCATCCTCTAACGCAACTGCCGGTGTCTTTGCCTTCGGGTCGATGCCCCATTTATTTGCCAGCCAGCGGCCGTAAAATGTGTATCCACAGAACAGACACACAGCCGCGATCAATACAATAACAAGTGTGTTCATAATTATCTCTCCTCCCAAAACCATAACGCGGAAAAAAGAAAAACCTCCGTCTTCCCGCAGAATTTCTCCGCAGGAAGACGAAGGCATATATGCTAATCATAAAATACGCGCTCCGCGTTACCACTTCCCTTGCTGACCATGTGCCAGCCTCTCTGACCATATCCTCCGTCTCTCAGTCCGGATGAATACGAGCCCTGTTAACGGTGGGTTTCCGTACTGTCCTACTGTCTGCTTTCGCCCGGTATCACCGAAGTTACTTTTTGCATTTCAGACAATCTGCTTGCAGGGGATAACTGATCTGCCGCGCTGCTTCCTCACACCGGCCGGAAGCTCTCTGAAAACGCATCTGACAAAAAAGCCTTGTCCTGTTCAACGCATTTGGATGTGAATCTTTGAATAACTGCCATTATAGTACCATTATTTCATTTGTCAATTATTTTTTTGAAAAGTTTTTGATTTGGTACAATCAAAAAGCCGGAAACCCTTTTCAGATTTCCGGCTTTTCAATCCTGTTATTTAGAAAATTCTCCATCCGCAGATAAAGTTATTTGCCCACCAGGAGCTTAAAGAACGATGCACAACCTTGCCGTTACCGGAGGAAGCATCAATAACCGTTCCGCCGCCTGCCACGATTCCGACATGGCCGCTTACAACGATGATATCACCGGCGCGCAGGTTGGAGAAGCTGCTGATCCGGGTATATCTTCCTGCATTTCTCCATCCGGAAGAAGTCATGTAACTCTGGCGCACACCAACCTGGTTTAAGCACCAGTATACGAAACCGGAGCAGTCAAAGGAGTTCGGGCCCTTGGACCCCCATACATACGGACAGCCAAGCTTGGAGCTTGCCACTGCAAGCAGAGCACTTGCGCCGCCGCTGGCACCGCCGGTATTCGGAACCGAACTGCCGCCAGAGCTGCCCTTATTGCCACTGCCAGAATTATTCTTACTGTTGTTTTTGCTGTTATTCTTGCTGGTATTGGTCTTCGGCTGGGCCGGTGCCTTCTTGGCATCTCCACCAGTCAGCTTCGCCATGGTCATTACGCCCACGGTACCATCCGCACTCAGTCCATTGGTGCGCTGGAACAGTTTCACCGCGTCTTCTGTCACTTCGCCGTAATAACCGGTGACATTGGCAGATTTTAAGTATCCCAGCTGGCTTAACAGGTTCTGCACCCGCTGAATATTGTCTCCGCTGTCGCCCAGGCTTAAGCCGTTCGGAACTGCGTCAGAGCTGTTTAAGGCCACACGGGTTGCCGGTCCTAAGTAACCATCCACGATCTGGTCGTTTCTGGACTGGAACTGCTTCACCGCAATAATCGTATCATTTCCGTAGCTGCCATCCGGCTCTGTGGTCATATACCCCAGCTCTTTTAAGCGCTTCTGCGCTGCCAGAACCAGATCACTTTTCTCACCATAAGCCAGCATGTTTGCTTTTACATCCTCGCTGTAGAGGAGGTTCATGGTCTTTCTTCCCACTTTACCATCCTGGTCCAGGCCATTGACGCTCTGCATCTTCATGACAGCTTCCTCGGTGGCGTCACCAAAACTTCCTGTTACCTGGCTGTCACTGGCCAGATAGCCCAGCTCATACAGACGGCTCTGGATACGGGTAATATCGGTACCCTCATCGCCCTTCTGGGCTGCGTAATACTTCGCATCCGGGGAAAGAATGGCCTCCAGGGTATCCGGGCCGATGATGCCATCCTGCGCCAGCTGATTCTGACGCTGATAGATCTTGACCGCACTCTGGGTTACTTCACCATAATAATCCGTCGGTTCATCGTTATCCATAAAGCCTAAGTCCATCAGGCGCTGCTGCAGCTTTAAGACGATTGGATGCTTCTCACCGATACGCAGATAATCCGGAATCGGCTCACTATACTCTGCGTCCACACCTGCAACAGACGGAAGCAGCGGACCATCCGGCGAAAGCGCCATAACGGTCTCATCTGGCGCAGTCTGCGGAAGCGTTTCCTCCATCAGCACCAGGTTCTCCTCGGTGCTCTCACTCTCCGCCTGGTTTGCGGTCTGGGATGCGCCGCAGCCCGCCAGCATACTCACTGTCAGAAGCGCTGCGCCAAAGCACTGTACCTTTCTTTTCCAGTTTCTGTGTGTATTTCCACTTGTCAAAATTCTGACCTCACTTCCTGTGTTAAATGTCAAAGGGGTTCCCTTTCGAACCCCCAGTTGACCTATATTTTATCACAGTTCACAATTTCTGTGAAGTGCTTCGCGCAAACAACCTGTAAAGTACCGCCAAAAACGCAGGGCATGAATGACAACGGCTTCCTAATATTTTCACATATCGTTGTTTGCTTGCTTTCACAACAGATGTTCGCCTGCATCGGATTTTTATCCGCTGCATTCGGACATCTGTGTTCAAGATGCAAACAACCAGATATGCTGAAAATGCCGGAAGCCGTTGTCATTCATGCCCGGACTTTTCGTCTTATCCTGTTTTTGACCTTTTAATTACCTTCAGCCGCGTAAACTCTTCCCTGTCTTTCTCCTCCAGCGCATTCCCGATCGTCGTTACCAGATTCTGGTACGTCGGAATCGTGATGTTCTTTAACGCATTGGCCCGCTTCTGGGTCTTTCTTATACTGGAGGCCAGGCGGTAGGCGGAGTTTTCCACCATGGAAAGCTTCACCGTCAGCTCCTTTACCTTCTCAAAGTGCATCCGGGCCTCGTCCAGGGCCGGGCTGGTGCTAAGGAACGCATAACCGGGCGTCAGCGGCACCGGCTCATGCTGCACCAGCGGAATCTCGGTTCCCATGATGCTGCGGGTCTTGATGCAGATGGTATCGTCCACCGGAATCGTCCCGGCAATATCCTGGATAAAGCCGATTCCCAGCTCAATATTCGCCTTCTGCAGCGCCTTGTAGGCCTCGGTAAAGGTGGTGTCGATCTCTGCCTGAATGTCCTTGGCCTGATCGATGAGCCCCATCAGCTCCCGCAGGAGAATATTTCGCTTCTTGTCCATCAGCTCGTAGCCCTGGCTGGCCAGCGCAAGGGAATTCTTCGCCAGGATCAGATTGCCCTTTGTCGGGAAAGTATTCAGATTCATACGGATCCCTCCTTATCGCTGCGCCGCAGCCCCGGCGTCAGCCGCGCTCTCTCCGGTCTCTGCATCCACCAGATCCCCGTTCTCGTCCAGCTTCGTTGCCTTATAATACTGCGCCAGGATCTTCGTATCGATCCGGTCCAGCTCTTCTTTCGGAAGCAGGCCCAGAAGCTGCCAGCCAATATTCAGCGTGGTGATGATGTTCCGGTTATCGTGTGGGTCCTGTCCCACAAAGCGGTGTTCAAACTCCCGGCCAAACACCAGGTACTTTTTATCCAGTGGTGACAGCTCATCCTCACCGATAACCGATGCCAGCGCCCTCGCATCTCCCACTTTCGCATAGCAGGAGAATAACTGGTTCGCCACCGCCTGGTGATCTGCCCGGGTGTAGCCCTCACCAATGCCGTCCTTCATCAGACGGGACAGGCTCGGCAGCACGTTAATCGGCGGATAAACCGACTGGCCGTTTAACTCCCGGTCCAGAACAATCTGCCCCTCGGTGATGTAACCGGTCAGATCCGGAATCGGGTGGGTGATGTCATCGTTTGGCATGGTCAGGATCGGAATCTGGGTCACGGAACCATTCACACCCTTTACAATGCCCGCGCGCTCATAAAGCGCCGCCAGTTCACTGTACAAATATCCCGGGAAGCCTTTTCGGGACGGAATCTCTCCCTTGGAGGAGGATACCTCACGCATGGCCTCCGCAAAGGAGGTCATATCCGTTAAGATAACCAGGATGTGCATATTTTTCTCAAAAGCCAGGTACTCAGCCAGCGTCAGCGCGCATTTCGGCGTGATCAGACGCTCCACCACCGGGTCATTGGCCAGGTTCATGAACATGGCCACATGGGAGGAAACGCCGCTCTCCTCAAAGGTCCGGCGGAAGAATTCTGCCACATCGTGCTTCACGCCCATGGCCGCAAAGACAATCGCAAACTGCTCGTCAGAATCATCCCCCAGGGATGCCTGCTGGACGATCTGTGCCGCCAGCTGGTCGTGGGGAAGTCCGTTGCCAGAAAAGATCGGCAGCTTCTGGCCCCGGATCAGGGTCATCAGGCCGTCAATGGCAGAAATGCCGGTACGGATATAGTTTCGCGGATACTCACGGGTTACCGGATTTAACGGCTTACCGTTTACATCCAGCATCTTCTCCGGCAGAATCTCACCCAGTCCGTCAATCGGCACACCGATACCGTTCATGGTGCGCCCCAGCATCTCTGTGGACACTCCCAGCTCCATGGGATGCCCCGTCAGACGGGTGTGCACGTTGTTTAAGCCCATGCCCTCGGTGCCCTCAAACACCTGGATCACGGCCTTATCCTCATATACCTCAATGATACGGCCCAGTTTCCGCTTGTTTCCGTCCACGGTCATTTCCACGATCTCATCGTAAGCCGCGCCGGAAACGCCCTCCAGAACCACCATCGGGCCGTTGATCGCACTCAAACCTAAATATTCAATTGCCATTTCACAGCCCTCCTACGCGTTCCGCTCAATGACACCCTCATAAAAGGCGTCAATCTTTGTTTTATAGTCATCTAACAGCGCCAGATTGTCATTCGGCACATCGTACTTGATGGCAATGACCTGGTCAAAAATCGGATCTTCCTTCAGCACCGACATCGGCATGCCCATGGAAATCAGCGACCGGGACTTCCGGTACAGGTACAGAATGATCTCCATCATCTTAAACTGCTTCTCCATTGGGACGCAGGTATCGTCCTTGTGGAAGGCATTCTGCTGCAAAAATCCCACTCGGATCACCTTGGCAATCTCCAGGATCAGCTTCTGGTCATCCGGCAGCACATCGCCGCCGATCAGCTTAACAATTTCCATCAGGCTGCTCTCCTGGGACAGCAGATAAACGATCTGGTTGCGGTAGTCCACAAACTTTTTGTCCACGTTTTCCGTGTACCAGGAACCCAGATCATTTAAGTACTCCGAGTAACTGGTCAGCCAGGAAATGGCCGGGAAATGTCTCGCATAAGCCAGATTCTTATCCAGGCCCCAGAAGCAGCGCACGAAACGCTTCGTATTCTGGGTCACCGGCTCTGAGAAATCACCGCCCTGGGGCGATACCGCGCCGATGATGGTCACGCTGCCCTCGGTGCCGTTTAGATTCTGCATCATGCCTGCCCGCTCATAAAAGGCCGACAGCTTGGAGGCCAGGTAGGCCGGGAAGCCTTCCTCCGCTGGCATCTCCTCCAGACGTCCGGACAGCTCCCTCAGCGCCTCTGCCCATCGGGAGGTGGAATCCGCCATGATGGCAACGTGATAGCCCATGTCCCGGTAATACTCCGCCAGAGTCAGGCCGGAATACAGGCTCGCCTCACGGGCCGCCACCGGCATATTGGACGTGTTGGCAATCAGCGTGGTGCGATCCATCAGCGGGTTACCCGTCTTCGGGTCGATCAGCTCAGAGAACTCCTCCAGAACCTGGGTCATCTCATTTCCGCGCTCACCGCAGCCGATATAAATGATAATGTTCGCGTCCGACCACTTGGCGATCTGATGCTGGGTCATAGTCTTTCCGGTACCAAATCCGCCCGGAATCGCCGCCGTGCCGCCCTTGGCCAGCGGAAACAGCGTATCCAGAATACGCTGGCCGGTTACCAGCGGTTTTGTAGCCGGGAACCGCTTTGCCGTCGGTCTTGCCACACGGATCGGCCACTTCTGGGTCATGGTCAGCTTTTCCTCGGTTCCATCCAGATGCTGGATCGTTACCAGCGGATCACTGATGGTATACTCTCCATCCTCCACTACATCCAGCACATAACCTTCTTTGTCCGGCGGAACCATGACCTTGTGCAGGATAGCCGGAGTCTCCGGCACCTCTGCGATGATGGTGCCCCCATAAACCCGGTCACCTTTTTTCACCGTCATGTGGGTCTGCCATTTCTTTTCCGTATCCAGGGCGCTGACATTCACGCCCCGGCTGATGTAGGCGCCGCCGGTTTTCGCGATCTCGCTTAAGGGCCGCTCGATGCCATCAAAAATATTCGTCAGAATTCCCGGTGCCAGCGTTACTGACACCGGCGCTCCGGTTCCCGTCACCACTTCGCCCGGACGGATTCCGGCCGTCTCCTCGTACACCTGGATGATAGTGTCCCCGGCCTTTAAGCCGATGACCTCCCCCACCAGATTGTCATGGCCTACATAGACCATCTCATTCATGGTAAAGCCCGGATTGCCCTTTACGTGGACGATCGGGCCGTTGATCCCGCTGATCACACCCGTCTTAGACATGGCCGTTTCCTCCTTCTGTCAGGCTCAGATCGAAGTGGAACTTCTCTCTGGCTTCCTCCAGCTTGGTCTGGAACGAATTATCAATGAGGATGTGCCGCGCCGGAATCACCGCGCGGGTTCCCCCGGTAAAGGAATACTCACTGATGCGAAGCTCCGCGTTGCCATTGTGGAGGGCAAGCCGGTTTAATTTATCCTCATCCACCGGATCCAGATAAATGATCACCTGGTCGTCTCCGGCAAACTCCACGGCATGCTTCACCTGCCGCTCCAAAAGCCTCTGGTAATCCTGGGTCTCCAGGTAGTTTGCCAGCATATCGCGAAGCTCCACAAACAGCTTATCCTTTAACTCTTCCTGCTTTCTGCCCAGAGTCCGGCGGATGTCAATCTGGCCCACGGCCAGCTGCTTGTTGATCTCGCGCTCAATCTTCTCTGTTTCCTGTGAAAGCTGCAGCTTCTCCCGTCTCCGGGTATCTGCCTTATGTTCCTCAAATGTCTTTTCCAGAGCTGTCATATATTCATCCAGCATCCGCCCGCTGCGGACTCTGGCATCCTCCATGCAGGTGTCCAGAAAATGCTGTAATTTTTCCTCGGTGGTCAAGTTGGTCACCTTCCTTTTTCGATTCTCGCAGTCCTGCTGCCGCACCCGTTTCCGGTCAATGCGCAGCCCGACTGTTATTTCTATAACTTCAGTCCGATTGCTTCATTTACATAGGCCGTGATAAAGTCCGGCTTGCGGCCGGTTCCATGACGGTCCGGAATCTCCACAAAGAGCGGCTGCCGGTGGTTAAGCTTCACCTCATTCACCAGCTCCGGGAACTTCCGCCCGAATTTTTCCGTCAGCAGGACGATTCCGATGGTCTTGTCGGCCAGGACCTTATCAAGCTCCGCCTTCAGTTCCTCTTTTTCGTGCACCACCGCACCCTCTACTCCAGCCAGACGCATGCCGGTCCAGGTGTCGATGTTGTCACTGATGAGATACATCTTCATATCTTACAGGGAACCAAGGATCATGAAAGAAATGATCAGTCCATACAGGCAGACACCTTCGGCAAGACCTACGAAGATGAGGGATTTACCAAGGATGGAGCCGTCTTCGCTGATGGCTCCCAGCGCTGCGGATGCTGCTGCGGATACGGCGATACCGCCGCCCAGGCAGCTCATACCGGTGGAAAGTGCTGCTGCCAGATAGCCCCAGCCAGCCGCGCTGTTCACGGCCTTGGCTGTCTCCTCTGCCGCAAACGCATGGCCGGTGAACATGAGACCCGCTGCCACGCCGATGGTGGCCATAAACAGGAACACGTTCACGCCGATGGCGGTTTTATAACGTCCCTTTGTCTTCTCGCCTGCCGCAAATGCGCCAAACGGAACTGCAATGCTTAAGAGTAAGGCTGCTGCCAGTGTGATTTTTGCTAATACTGTCATGATCGGATTCTCCTTTTTATTTTAAATTCTGTGTATTTTGTCATCCATTCTGCTTTCCATAGGGCTTGAACTCCCGTCCGGTTCCCCGGTAGAAACGGCTGAACAGCTCATAATACTCCAGACGAAGTACCTGAATGCCCACGATCAGTCCCTCCATGCCGCACACGAACAGGTTGCCAAGTACGACCACCAGCCAGTTCGGCGTTCCCGCCTCGGCACCGGCCAGCATCAGAACCACTTCCATCATAGCTGCGTGGCTCACCGCAAAGGCTCCCACACGGACAAAGGAAAGGGTATTGGAAAAATAACTCAAACATACTTCAAACAGTTCAAACACGCCCTGCACAAAGAACATGCCCTTTTCCTCCGGCATGATCTTCGCATGCTTCTCCGCCAGCGCCGTAAGCGGCTCCTTAAAGAAGATCACCAGAAGCGGAATCACAAACATCACCACTAAAACCGCGGTGGCCGGAAGCACATGGCCGCTCATATACAGGACAATGGTTGCAGCCAGCGCGCCGTAAAATACGATGCCCGCAATGCCGTTGGTGTCAAAGAATGCTTTCTCCGTATCGTGGCTTCTCAGGCTGTTGATGACATTGAGCGCCATCGTCATCAGAACAATTCCCATACCCATGGCAATGGCCACAATAAATACGGTATTTAAGTTTCCCACAAAGGGAAGGTTCGTCATGGCGGTCTTCGGATGCAGCCACAGCGGTTTGATCACATTTTCAAAGCCGAACACGCTTCCAAACAGGAAACCAAATATCGTGGAGAAGAACCCACAGCAGGAAATGATGGCTGCCAGGTTCATCTTCTTTGCCCGGTACAGCAGGTATCCGCCAAGCATCAGGCACAGGCCCTGCCCGGCATCACCGAACATGAAACCAAACAAAAACGAGTACGTCAGGCCCAGAATGATGGTCGGGTCAATCTCCTCATAAGAAGGAAGCCCGTACATGCGGATAAACATCTCAAAGGGCTTAAACAGCCCCGGATTCTTCAACTTGGTCGGCGGTCTGCTGATGATGTTGTCATGATCCTCTTCCACGAAACAGAAGGTCTTGTCATCCTGCTCCAGTTCCTTTCGGAATGCCTTCGCGTCCGTCTCGCTCATCCAGCCGCAGAGGATGTAGAAGGTGTGGTCCTTATCCTTCGTGCAGGCCGCAAGTTTTCGCACATCAAAGTTCTTTGAGTAGGTTTCCAGTTTCCGGTACGCTGCCCGCAGTTCCTCCGTGTGGGACTCCAGCACGGTCCGGATCTGTTCATCAATTCCACGAATCTGCTCATAAATTCCGGCAAGCTGATATTCCAGCTCGTGGGTGGCATCCACCGGCGTTCCTTCGTATTCATCCGGAAGGAAAAACCGCTCAAAATGCAGGGATGCGTAGATTGCGTCGATCTTGTCGCAGAGCGGCTCCGGCACAAAGTACACCAGCCACACATAGTCGGCGTCCTCCTGACACTTGTGCACCACCGTATCGATGGTGTCGTACACATAATCCATGAACTTGTTGTAATATTCGTGGGTCATGCGTCCGAATCGGAATTTGATGTACTGAAAATGCATGATGTCTTTCAGGTCATAATTCAGATCCGTAAAGGGAATCACCCGGTCCATGGACTGTTCGATGTCCTGGGCCTGCGTTTCCAGCGCTTCTTTCTTCGTCCGAAGAGATTTGATCTGCTCATCCAGGCTGTGGATGGTGCTTACCGCATCCTCCACGGAGAGCCCGGTCTGATCGGCCTGCAGTGCCGAAATCCCCTGACTTCCAGCCTGCTTCGAAGCTCCAGCGGCTTTGCCCTCCTGTGCATCATGAACATCCACAGCTCCCTGAATCTCTTCCATCAGCGCCGCTGCCGTCTGCAGCTCCGCTTTGTAAGGATTGATCTCCAGATACGGCCGCAGATTCGCCACCGTTTTTAACTCCGACAGAGCGTTTTCCAGCTGAATCTCATACTTGGAGAGATACTGTTCCACCACCCGGTCAATATCATCCTTCGGACCTGTGATACTTAAAAACTTCATTTTCTCTATCACAAGTAACTCCTCCTGTCTGCAGGGGCCTGGCGCTCATCGCGTCAAACCGCTGCTTCAATTTTACTGCTTTGCCAGCAACCCCATAATCTCTGCTGCCGGAAGTCCGTACCGGATCCCCTCCAGCGTCGTAATAATCTTTCGCATCTCCAGTTCCTTCCGGTACAGATACGAATCCAGCACCGCCGGAGAATGCGGATAACACCGCCCGGTCTTTCCATAAATCTGGTTTAACATCTGATTTGACAAAAGCTGGATATCCGGCATCTTTCCAGCCTGAAGTTCTTCCTGCTTTCCATAAGGCGTTTCCTTTAACACAGCAAAGAACCTTGCGTCATCATCCGCCTCCACCAATTGCTTCACCTTGTCTGCCCGGAGTCGGTAATGAACCGGAATCAGCAGCGCATAGATTTCAGCCGGGGATAACCGGTAAAAACTGCGCGCCCGGTAAATCCACTGGATATTTAACAGATCCAGACGGCTTCCAAAGCAGGTATCCAGAATTTTCCGTTCCTCTTTGCCTAAAATCCTTCCCCGCAGCTTCCAGAGAGACTGGAAATAGAAAAGATCCAGCCGCAGTTCGCAGTCAAATAAACCGGTCTGGCCCTTTTCCTGCATCTGCGTTAACAGTTCCCCATATACGGTTCCTTCCAGCGCTTCCGTAAATTCCGAAAAGTTTCTGGCCTTACAGAGCGCCTCCAGATTCAGACTGGAATGTTTCTCAAAGAACTCCTGAAACATGGACAGATCCGGCTGTCCTTCCCGTCCTCCCAGCATATGCCGCAGAAGCTTTTTGATCACTTCCACTTCATAATGCTTAAAATAAAGATCCAGGAACTTTCTCTGTTTCACGCTGGAGAAACGGTAAAGCTTGGTAAAGTCCCGGTATTCCGACTGGGTCAGGATCTGTTCGATATAACCACGGTGCAGCCTGGTGTCATCCAGACCATCAAAGACTTCCGCGTACGCCGGCTGCCCCTTCAGATAATCCGCCGCGCTGCGGACATCCTCCAGCTCCGCCATCTGCTGAAACTGCTCCGGCTTTAACAGGCGGCTCTCCATGGCCCGCACCTTTGTCGTAATACCGCTGTAGGCCAAAAGCCCCATACGATCACTCCCTTATCAGTTCCTGAAACAGCTTCTTCACGTAAGATTCGTGATGAAGCTCATAGTTTTTTTCCATCCGCGCAAGCTGCTCCTCTGCTTCCGCCTTCTGCTCAGACAATTCAGAGTTCATCCGGGTTTCCATCTCCTGGCGAAGACTTTTCACCTTTTTTTCGGTCTCTTCCTCTGCGGTCTGGTCAAACTGCCGGGTCTTTTCTTCCATCTCGGCAGCAAAGGCTTTCTTGCGGGCGGCGGCATCGTCCATGACTGTCACAGCCGCTTTTTCGATCTCCGATATCCGTTTGATTACGGTATCCATCGTTGTCCTCCTTGTCCATCTGGTAAGCGTATGCCTTAGCCATTCCACCATAAGCGTGAAATTATACGGCATATAAGCTTTCAGCTACCATCATACTCCCGTTTCCCACGAAAGTCATGGTGAAAAATGAAAGAATAACAATTTTTTAACGATCTTTTTTTGTCACAATGACGAAATGAATTTTCGCGCATATAGAAAATAAGACCGGAAAACCTGCTGTGGCAGATTTTTCCGGTCCCTGTTTATTCATTATCTCGTTATTCCGTTGTCAGATACTGGCTGGCCACATATGCCTCCTGGCCATTGTAGAGGATGACCGCCCAGTCACTGTCATGGGCACGTACATATTCCACGGTCACTCCCGCATTCAGCTGGCCAATGCGTTCAGAAGAAGTACTCGGCTCCGGCCGCACATTCAGTACATCGGTAGTACGGTAAACCGGTCCGGTGCTTTCGGTTTCCTGCTCTGCCGCTTCCGTTGATTCCATGGTCTCCACTGCAGTCGGGCCTTCGGTCTCTTTTGTCTCGCTTCCCGGCTTTGCAAGCTTCACCACCAGGATCAGCAGCACAATGCAGAGCACCGGCACCAGAAGCTTTAACAGAGTATATAAGGAGAAGGAAGAGCTCTGGCTGCCGGAACGTTTCCGGCTCCGGGCCGCCGCAGAGCCGCTGCCGCGGTTTGCACCGTAACTTCCGCCTGCACGGTTTCCACTGTAATTGCTGCCCGTTCGACTCCGCTGGGGTGCTCCTGCGCCATTCTCCCGGGTACCGCCGGTGCGGTTCTGGCTGCTGCCCGGTACCGCCGGTCTGGTAAGCGGCTTTCTTCCCTTTTTGGCATTGCGGTAATCATCCGCGAACGTGTAAACCTCCTGAGAGAGCATATGATATGCCTGGTTTGCGCTATAGGCATTGGCGTCTCCCTCATGGGCCGCCTTGTTGCCGATCATGCGGATCTTATGATAGTGCTCACAGGTGGCCTTGGATATCCACCGGTTTTCGTAGAGCACATCGATCATGCCCTTTAAATCGCTTTCATCCATGATACCGGCCTGATCTGCCAGGTTCTTTACCATAAATTCCAGAGTCTGCCGCGCCTTGATCATAGACGCATTGTATTCTCTCTGAACAATCAGCCGCTCGGTATCTTTTACGCCCTGCTGGATCTTATCCCAGCTGCTGTTTCCACCCAATGCCATAAAGATCCTCCTTTGTACAGTTACGTTTCTTCTACAATTATACTATAATCTTTGAAATTGCGCACTCAAAAAAGAGGATATTTTTATATTGTAAGGAAACTGTAAGGTGACTTGTCCCGACTCTAGGCAAACCGCAGTCCATATGCTATAATATCTCCATTATGAAGAACTACATTGTATTTGACTTAGAATGGAATCAGAGTGCCAATGGAAAAGAGCGGTCTGTTCCGCATTTTCCATTCGAAATTATTGAAATCGGCGCGGTAAAGCTGAACGAAAACTTTCAGATGACCGGTGAGTTCCACCGCCTTGTCCGCCCGCAGGTATACACCCAGATGCATCATGCCATCTCCGAGGTGACCCATATGAATATGAAGGAACTGCGAAGCAGCGGGGAGCTTTTCCCGGATGCCGCAGCCGAATTCCTTGCCTGGTGCGGCGGGGATGCCGTGTTCTGTACCTGGGGCAACATGGATCTTTTAGAATTGCAGCGGAACATGGATCACTACCACATGGAAAATCCATTTCCCAAGCCACTTCTCTACTACGATGTGCAGAAGCTCTACGGCCTTTTCTGCCGGGAGAACGCACGAATCTCCCTGGATTCCGCCGTGGAAGAACAGAACCTCATGGAAGACCGTCCCTTCCACCGCGCCCTGGACGATGCCTACTACACCGGAAAGCTTCTCACTATGCTGGGGAAAACGCCCGGACCGGATGCTATCCTGCCGTTTAAGTCCGTGGACTATTACCGGCTTCCATCCGACAAAAAAGAAGAGATCCGTATGACCTTCCCGGGATATTCCAAGTATGTCTCCCGCGTCTTTGACTCCAAGGAAGATGCCATGGCAGACAAGGGCGTTACGGAGATGATGTGCTACCGATGCGGACGCATGCTACGCAAGAAGATCCGCTGGTTTACCCCAAACCAGAAAACTTACTTTGCTCTGGCCTGCTGCCCGGATCACGGCTACCTAAAAGGAAGGATCCGCATGAAAAAGGTGGAGGACGAATCCGTATTTGTAGTCAAGACCCTGAAGCTGACCGATGAAGAAGGTGCCCAGTCCATTATCCAGCGGAAAGAGGATGTCCGTAAAAAACGTGCGGAGCGCAACCGCATGAAGCGTAAGCAGAAGCAGGCTGTCAAAAAAGCGGCCACTGCCTTGCCTGCTGACGGACGTTCTGCTTCCAGCCGCCGCAGACGAAAATCCAAATCTTCCATAACAACAAAAGACGTGTGAAAATGAACCATCATGTTTCACACGTCTTTCTTATTTTAAACCATATTGCCTGTCTTCACAAACTCCTACTTAAATGTAATGCGGCCCTGACCTGCCGGATTCGCGTACTCTGCGCCTACATTACCGCCCAGATGCGTATTGATGTAGTCGGACAGAACATCCACATCGGTCATGACTTCATCCTTCAGAATCTTTGCGCCTTTAAACATGGTATCACTCGTGGTCACGGAAGTTTTTATTGTCTAAAAATGATTTATGCTTTTTGGGCCGCTTATGCGGTTTCGTCTGTTTCAGGGCGGAATCCGAACGCTTCTGCTGAAGCATCATATCAAATTCCGATGTCGTCATGCCAATATCCTGAAGGCGCTGTTTCCGGCGCTCATAGCGCTCGGAGCGTTCTTCCTCTTCCCGCTTTTCAATGCGGTATTTCGCCGTGAGAAGCCCTGAACCGATGATAGCCGCCACCGCAGCGACACCCACAATGATCCAGAATGCAGGCGGAATATTCAGGTGAATGCCAGGCTTCCGGACTCCGGAGAGCGTTTTCTTTTCTGCGCTTTCTGAGGAAGCCAACGGATCGGCCTGTGCCAGAGCCAGCGGGTCCTGGTTGAAGGATGATTCTCCATCTACCGCGCCGGACAAAGCGGCATCTGTGCCGTACTCCGCACCGTTTTCCGGCGTAGAGCCGTCAGCTCCGGACTCACCGGATGCCGCCCCCGCATTCACTCCTGCCAAATCCGCCTGAGCGCCTGTTCCGGCTCCTTCAGCCACACGCACTGCCTGCCCGCCTGCTGCCGCGTCATCCGCCTGTACACTCACCGCAGCATCCGAATCCTCGCCTGCCACCTTGTGCAGCAGATAACTGGCACCAATCTGCCGGTCATTGTACTGGTACGTGATGCGTGCCACTGCCGCCGGCGGCGCAGATTCCGGCAGTTCATAGCTGATGGCAGACTGGGCATCGGAAATATCCGCTGTTTTCGGCAGTGTCACATAACAATCCTTCTGCATATGCAGCACCGAAAGATCCGCCGCCGGAAGTCCGGCAATGGTCATGTCGTTGGAAACGGAGGAGTATGTGCCATCCGCATCCGCAATATTCACCGACTGAAAATTGGAAAATCCAAAATCCAGAAGCGCTTTCGTATCACTGTAATGAGTCTGATGTCCGTTTAAAATGACCGTGATCAGCTTCATGCCATTTTTCTCCGCGCAGGTCACCAGCGTGTTGCCCGCCAGCATGGTATAACCGGTCTTACCGCCAATGACTCCGGGATAATACTGCGGCGCGTTCTTTTTTAACATCCGGTGGCCCGGGTACACCCGGAAACCGTCCGGATTGTGCCTGGTCGGCGGAAGATCATAGTACAGACTGGAATCAATGGTAACAAAGGTCTCATTCTGAAAGGCCGCCTGCGCGATCAGGGCCATATCATAAGCTGAGGTATAATGCTGCGGGTCATTTAAGCCGCTGGGATTGTTGAAATGGCTCTCCTGGCAGCCCAGCTCCTTTGCCTTGGCATTCATCAGCACCGCAAAGTTCTGCACAGAACCCGCTGTGTGCTCTGCCAGGGCGTTCGCCACCTCGTTGGCCGACTTTAACAGCATAGCATACAGGCAGTCCCGCACGGTCATCTTGTCGCCCACATCCATACCTGCGCTGCTGCTGCCCTGCTCCACGTTGTAGATGGCATCGTGAGAAAAGGTCACGATATCATCCAGGTTACAGTGTTCAATGACGATCAGCGCCGTCAGGATCTTGGTGATACTGGCCGGATAATACACGGAATGCAGATTTTTTCCGTAGATCACAGCGCCGGAGCGGGCGTCCATCAGGACAGCGCCTTCCGCTTCCACCGAGACATTGGACGGCCATTCCGGAGCTGCATATGCCGGGGTGACCTGCGTGCCCGTGATCAGCACAATACACAAAAGCAGGGTCAGAATTCGTTTCATATCGATATCTCCTGAAAAAGCCGGTCCGGAGCTTTGTGTGCTCCCGGATCCGGCAATGTTTTTATTTTTTTCTATAATACAGGATAATGAGACAAATTGCAAATACTGCGAGAACCGATACGCCGTAAGTTGCGGCAATGCGCGCGGCCGTATCCATAAAGAATGGCTCCGGAACAATGTTGATCAGAAGATCCGTGTCCGGATTTAACATCCATAAGTCATTGTTGAAGAAGATATGGTGGAAAATGATAAAATATTTATTGAAGTCTGTGGATATGATGCCCGCCAGCACGGCCAGAATCGCGAAAAACAGTGCTGAGCCTGCGCAGATCATCTTCGGCAGCACCCGGCGGATATCTGCTTTCAGGGCCACCAGCAAAGCCACGCAGGCCACAATCAGCCCAATACTGATGCGGCGCAGTAAAAGTCCGCCTACAAACAGTCCCCTTACATCCTCCATATGGGCAATCTCCCGGTCATTGAAGAATTCTCTCGGCTGGCCATTCACAATGGTCGGAACATGAAGATCTTCCCGGTTGCCCCGCAGATATGCCATCATCTCGTCTGTCACGTCCAGAAGGTCATCCATTTCCATGTGGACATCGTTTAAAACTCCATATTTCGCGTATTCTTTTTCGTAGTAGCCGGGCGTCCAGTAGGTGACAGCTTCAATAGAGGTGATGAGCAGAATGATCATCAGCGCAAAGCCGCACAGGATACCCAGAAAGTTGTGCAGAATCTTCATAAATAAAAGGTCCTTTCTCAAATGCCGTTTAATTCATATAGTAAAAATCTATATAGCAAAAAACACCGACCCCGCAGCTCTCTGTCTGCAAAATCAGTGCCTTTATAGTGCGCCTTCAGGGACTCGAACCCTGGACAAATAGATTAAGAGTCTACTGCTCTACCAACTGAGCTAAAGGCGCTTATTTATTTTTTTCTGTCCCGCTTGTGTGTTGCTGTATCAGCGGCACGGTCATTATTCTATCGCATGTCCCATCAAAAGTCAACACTTTTTTTAAAATTTTTTTTAAAATTTTTCAATTGACTTTTGATGGGGCCGCAAAGCCTTATTTTATGCGGTTTTTGCGATTTACAGCTACTGCTTAATCAGTGCTTCCAGCTCTGCCTTGCTCTGAACGCCGATGCGTTTTTCCACTGCTTCTCCGTTTTTAAACAGAATCAGGGTCGGAATTGACATTACTTTATATGCACGGGCAAGCTCCGGTGCGAAGTCTACGTTCAGTTTACCGACAATCACATCATCCTGCTCATTTGCCAGTTCCTCAACAGCCGGAGCCATCATCTTGCACGGACCGCACCAGTCTGCGTAGAAATCTACCAGAACCGGCTTTTCAGATTTTAATACCTCAGCTTCAAAATTCTCAGATGTAAATTTCTTTTCCATAAGTTACGTTCTCCTTTTCTTCCGGTCCGCCCCCGGCCTTCTGCATGCAGGGATTTTCCGCCAGACTTCCGCTTTGGAATCGCACCATCAGCATTTTTTACAGCGGTTCAGTTCCTTTTCCACTTCCTTAAAGCATTTGCACCACTTTAAAAGGCAGCGGTTTAAGGATTCCTTGTCGCAGGTAGCACAGCGCAGGCACCGGACAATTTTTTGTTTCAGCGTCATATACATCACCAGATGGGTTTTCTTACCGGTAGTATATGCAGATGAACTTTTTTCCACTCACCTAACGGCTTGCGATCAGTTTGCAGATGGGATTTCCCATAGCGGAAAATTTGGTTTCGTACTCGGTCATGACGTTGCCTTCTGCCATATCGCTGTGATGCAGATCGCGGGTGAACGCTTCAATGGTCCAGCCGGCCTCCGGAATTGCCTCCAGAGAGTAGGTGAACAGATCCTGATTATCCGTCTTAAATTCCACGCGTCCGTCCTTTGCCAGCACCTGGTCATACACCTTCATGAAATCCGGTGAAGTCAGGCGGCGCTTTGCATGGCGGTCTTTTGGCCACGGATCAGAGAAGTTTAAGTAAATCTTCTCGACCTCGCCCGGCGCAAAGATCTCCCCCAGCTCTTTCGCGTCCACACACATGAAATATATATTGGGAATCTCAAGCTCTTCCCGCTTCTGAAGCGCCCGCAGCAGCACGCTGGAGTAACGCTCAATGCCGATGAAATTCGTCTCCGGATGTTTCTGGGCCAGCTCCATGATGAACTTTCCCTTTCCCATTCCAACTTCAATCTGAATCGGGTTTGTATTGCCAAACAGATCGCAGAAATGGCCGCGGTGCTCTTTCGGATTCTGGATGACGAAAGGACTGGTCTCAATGGCTTCCTCTGCGCCCCGGATGTGGCGTAATCTCATAGTTTTTTCCTCCGTTTTGTCTGTTACTGATATATGACTGCTCTGTAACTGCAAAGATGCGGAACAGCTGCATTGCTCCCGGATTGTACAGGCAGTCATTTGCAGATACCGCATTTCTGCGGCATCTGCATTCATTCTATCATCGTGCCAGACAGTTTGCAAGGAGAAGCCGCCGGCCGGACTGAGCAAAAAGTTTCGTTAAAAGGCCTGATCCAGAATCTTTCCATCAACAGAGATCGTCACAACCTGCCACGGAATGAATTTACCGCTGTTCTGGAGCGCGGTCATGGCTGCATGCTGCAGTCCGCCGCAGCACGGAACCTCCATGCGGACAATGGTCACGCTCTGGATATCATTGTTCTGGATAATTTCGGTAAGCTTTTCGCTGTAGTCCACATCGTCTAACTTCGGGCAGCCGATCAGGGCAACCTTGCCCTTCAGAAACTCCTGATGGAAGTTTGCGTAAGCGTAAGCGGTGCAGTCTGCGGCAATCAGCAGGCGTGCCTTATTAAAGTACGGCGCGCGGACCGGAGCCAGCTTAATCTGTACCGGCCAGTTCGTCAACTGGGACTGTAAGTGGAGCGGAGCTGCCGGTGCCTCATTCTGCGCTGCGTCAGTCTCCTCGTGGCTAATCTGCCGGGCACGGCTTCCCGGACATCCCGTGAATGCTACAGCCTCCTTTGCTGGCTCTGTATGGGAAACACTGCCGTGACCAGCGGCCTGCTCCTGCTTTCTGCGCTCCATATGCGCCTTTACGGCTTCCTCATCGTAAGCCGCTGCCTCACGCTCCACAAAAGTGATGGCACCGGTCGGACAGGTCGGCAGGCAGTCGCCCAGGCCATCGCAGTAGTCGTCCCGCAAAAGCTGTGCCTTTCCATCTACAATACCAATTGCTCCCTCGTGGCAGGCATTGGCACAGATGCCGCAGCCGTTGCATTTCTCCTGATCAATGTGAATGACTCTTCGAACCATAAAACTCTTCCTCCTGATAAAAAATAAATATGTGAATGTTCTTTTCGCGGTTTCTTGATTGTACAAGCTGATTATACTATAATGAATCTGATAAATATGTTGTTTCAACAACGTTTTAAGAAAGGTGGCGCTATGGATTATCAGTTTCTCTCCCGGACGGCGCTGTTTCAGGGCAGCGAACCGGATCAGGTAAAAGAAATGATGAAGTGCTTTTACGCAAGGGAAAAACATTACCACAAGGGCGAGATTGTCCTGTATATGGGAGATCTGGTAAAGGATCTTGGACTTGTGCTGTCGGGAAGCGTGACCATTGAGCGGGATGACCTGTTGGGAAACCGCAGCATTTTCGGTCATGCCGGGCCGGGACAGATCTTTGCGGAAACCTATGCCTGCGTTCCCGGGGAACCGCTCATGGTGAATGTGGTGGCCGACGAGGAAACGGATATCCTGTTTCTGGATATTGGCCGGGTACTGACCACCTGCCAGACCACCTGCACCCATCACAGCATGCTGATCCAGAACCTGCTTCTGGCATCGGCCCGCAAAAATCTCGGTCTTTCCGAGCGGATCATGCATACATCACCGAAGTCCATCCGCGGACGGCTGGTTTCTTTCTTTTCGGCCCAGGCGGCCAGACAGGGAAGCCAGAGCTTTTCGATTCCCTTTAACCGCCAGCAGCTGGCCGATTATCTGGAAGTGGACCGGAGTGCGCTGTCAGCGGAACTTGGCAAAATGAAAAAAGAAGGACTGCTGGATTTCTGGAAAAACCAGTTTGTGTTAAAAACAAAGGAGGACAAATGACAAAGAAATTATATTATGAAGACAGTCATCAGGACAGCTGTCACGCAACGGTACTGTCCTGCGAGTGGAATGAAAAAAAACAGTGCTATGAGGTGGTTCTGGACCAGACCGTATTCTTCCCAGAAGGCGGCGGCCAGTACGCAGACACCGGTGTTCTGGGCGGCGTGAAGGTACTGGATGTGCAGGAAAAAGGCAATCTCATCATCCACTACACAGATGGAGAACTGCAGCCCGGCACAGAGGTGGACGGAAGCATTAACTATGAAGAGCGTTTCTCCAAAATGCAGCAGCACACGGGAGAGCACATCGTTTCCGGCATTGTGCACCGCACCTTCGGATACGATAATGTAGGATTTCATCTGGGCCAGGAGCTGGTGACCATGGATTTTAACGGCACCTTCACACCAGAACAGCTCCAGCAGGTAGAATACGAAGCCAACGAGGCAGTAGTGAAAAACCTTCCAATCGTTGTCACCTATCCGTCCAAAGAGGAACTGGACCAGCTGGATTACCGCAGCAAAAAGGAACTGAGCGGCCAGATTCGTATCGTAGAGATTCCCGGATACGATGTCTGTGCCTGCTGCGCGCCCCACGTAAAGCTGACCGGCGAGGTCGGAATCATCCGCCTGATCGATGCTGTAAAATACAAAGGCGGCACCCGCGTGACCATGGTATGCGGCTTTCGCGCCTTGAAGGACTACCGCATGAAGGAAGACAATATGCGCGAAATCTCCCGCCAGCTCTCCGCCAAACCGGAAGAAAGCGCCCAGGCCGTACACCGCCTTCAGGACGAGGCACGCATGTGGAAAGAAAAACTTGTCCGCGTCCAGATCCACGCCATGGAGCAGATTCTGGATAACCTTTCCGGGGATGTGGAAAACTATTTTCTTTTTGAAGAAGATGTGGATAAGAACGTGGCACGCCGCTTCGTGGATGAAGGAAAAGGCAAATGCCACGGTATCTGCGGAATCTTCCTTGGAAATGATACAGATGGCTACCGCTACATTCTCGGCAGTGAATCCGTAGATTTAAAGGTATTTTCCAAAGGTTTTCATGAAACGCTTGGCGGCAAAGGCGGCGGCAAACCGGAGATGATTCAGGGAACCGTGACCGGTTCGGAAGAAATGATCCGGACCTATATGGAATCTGCCTTAAAATAAGAATTAACGTAACTGTGAGGGTACTGAACAGTTACGAATTAACGAAAATAATCCCGGAGGACGTTCATGAACAGTCTGGAAATACAGTATTTTCTCACCATTGTCAAATATGGCAGCTTTACCGAAGCTGCCCAGGCACTCTCTGTCAGCCAGCCAGCCATCAGCAAACAGATCCGGCAGCTGGAGGCGGAGCTTGGCTGCAGCCTGTTTGCCCGCTCCGGCCGTGCACTTTCCCTGACCGAAGCCGGACAGGCATACCATGCCTACTTTCAGCAATGCCGCTTTCAACTCGACCTTCTGAAAAACCGGCTGGAAGGACAGAAAAAAGACGGCACCATCATCATCCAGGTGGCATATCCGGACGATGTGGATCCGTCTTATTTCCGTGATAAAATTCAGGCTGCCGCAGCTTCTATGGAAAAGCCGGTCCGGTTGGATTTTTCCTGTTATCCAGAAGGAGAACTGGCAAATCTGCTGAACGATGGGAAAGCTGACCTGATTCTGACTGGCATCCGCCCGGATGAAGCGGGCCATCCACTGTCCGTGTACCCATTTCCCGAGGTTCCGCATGTTCTGCTTTACGCATCAACCCGCCCCGAAGCCCCGGACATTTCCGACTTCCGAAACGACACCTTCCTGTTTTCCGAAGCCGATACCTCCCTGCAAAGCAGCCAGAATCTCTACCCGCTTTTCCAACGCTTCGGTTTTGCACCAAAAATCCGTTTTGCAGCCAATTTATCCACAATTCTGGACCTGACTGCACAGGATGAAGGGGTATATCTCACCCATGCCTGGTGCCGCGGCTGTAAAAATCCGGAATACCGGACGCTGGTGCTGCCATCCACGAAAAGATTTTATCTGGCCTGCTGCAAAACAGACCCCAAAACGGAAACCGCCGCACTATTTCACCAGCTCATAAAAAGCTCTTGCAGGATAACTTATCTTACATGAAAGACTTCACCGGCCTGACCGCTGCACAGAAAGAAACCCTTGGCAAGGCTCAGGAAGAGTTAAACCGCATCCCGCTGATCCCGTGCACCACCTGCAACTACTGCGCAAAGGTATGCCCGATGGAGATCGGCATCTCCGGTTCCTTCACCGCCATGAACTACTTAACCCTCTACGGTGACAAGGCAAGCGCCCTGCATCAGGAGAACTGGCTGGTAGGCGGCCACGGACTTGCGATCCGCATAGTTTTTCTTCAGTCTGCGGACCCAGTCATTGCCCTCATCGCCAAACTGTCCCGCCACAATTTTGATTCCAGCCATCCTATTACTCCTGCTTTGTCCGCTTTTCCTTCCATGCCGCCCCTCGCGGCATAACCGCTATTCTGCCCTTAGACTACCACGCAATCTGTAAAATGATCTGCAGCGCATAACATACAAATGCCAGCAGCACCGTCGGTACAATGAATTTCAGTCCCTTCACAAACTCATCGCACCGTCTGTGAAGCTTCACCAGATTCCCATTCACCGTCTCCCGGTACAGCGCAATGAGGCGCAGTCTTGCTGCTTCCTCCTCCATCTCTTCCAGGTGCTCTCGCTGCATAATCTCCGGGTCCATCCGGGCAATCTGCTCTGGCTGCAAAAGCCGCATGAAGAACACCAGCACATAGGCATACGCCCCCATCACTGCAATACAGCTTAGAATATACAGCGCCGACACAAACAGCTGCAGCCTGTCCTCCGGCTTTACCAGCTGGGAAATGCCGTTAAACAGCCCAATGATAAACACAAACAGGAAACCGCAGAACGTGATGGTGATGTACACCTTGTTGTCCAGCTTGTTGCTGCGGTCAAACTGGTTTTCGTATTCCGTCATCAGGCTGGTAAGTTCCAGCTGGCTGCCGGTATTTTCCATTTTATTCATATAATCACTCACTCTCTAATCCCTTTGTTATAATGTATATTTTGTTCCTCGTCCATTTCCAATTACCCGGACACAGCCCTTTTCTTTCAAATGTTCAATTAATCGCAATGTTTTTGATTTTTTCATACCTGTACGTTTTGCAATTTCACTGCTGGACAATTGACCTCCCTGCCCCAGTTCATTTATGATTTTTCGTTCATCACTCGTTACCTGGTACTGGCTGTTGAGCACAGGCAATACCACACTGATTACATTATCTGTAACCTCAAACTTCGGTTTTATCAATGCATTTCTGTATGAATACTGAATACGCCGGATACCTGTCCCAAACATCTCTATATACTGCAGTCTGAAAAACAAATTTCCCAAAATTGGATTTCTCAAACAGGAAATCTCTCCATTCAAATACTCGTCCGCTGTAATTTCTTTCGGCAGTCCACCTGGTGATTTGATCTCAATTCTGTCTTTAAACATGAGAATACGAATATGTGCCGGAATACTCCAGTCCCGATGAACCAAAGCATTTGCAATCGCTTCACGATAAGCTGTTTCCGGGATCAGGTCCACTTTTTTCCGTTCTATTTCGTTTATTTCCTCATACTGGTAATACCGTTTTATCATATTAACAGCCGCATCATATTGTTTCAGTATCGATATACGTGAAAATGTTTCCCTGTCCATAATTTCATTAATAGAACTTCCGAAACGCGCCATATCAATTCCATAAAATGTATTCTCATCCGAAAGCAATGCCGCCGCATTATTGTATTCCCTGTTCTTTGTATAAAAGCCAAGTGTACGCAGTACATCTTCTGAAACGGTCTGGATTTCCAACTTTTCTATCAGTTTTTTGCTCAATTCTTCAAATCTCAACGTCTGTTTTTCCGATGGCAATTCCTCAAAGTACAGATTACTGCCTTCCAGAACCAGCCTTTTTAATTCAGCCTGATCTACCTCAATGGATGCGGTATCACTTCTTCTATACGCTTTGCCTTTATATAAATATGGTTTATACGCTCCTTCCCGAACGGTAAGGCAAATGATATTCTTTGAAGTATCAACTTTCATTTCAAATTCTGGTTTAGGTGAAATACTATCATTGATTCGGTTTTCTATATCGATACATACCGTCTCTGGATGTTCAATACCACATACCGATCCATCATCGTTAATTCCGAACCAGATTTCGCCATCTCCAAAATTACTGTACGCACTGACTGTTTTTAAAAATGTGTTTGTAATTGTAGATTTAAATTCCAGATTCTTTTTTTCTTTCACAATAATCACCCTGTCCGTTTTTCTTTATCATATCATAAATGAAGCGCAAATGGAACGTAAAATTTTACGTTCCATTTGCGCTTCATTTATTGTCTATTTGCAATCAGCATGTCCACCAACTCCACAGCTCGTCATCATCGCGGCTGCTGTCAGCAAAACTGCAGTCATGCCGCACACAAATCGTTTCATTCCTCATTCTCCTCGTATCTCAACCTCATATGGTTTTATTTTTTATTGAAAAGTAAATGAAGAACTCCATCCGTTCTTGTTATCTTTTCCACTTCATGATATTCTACCAATGACACGATAACAGATAAAGGAGCCTATTCCTTATGAACGTTTATACTTTAAACCTGACCGCCGCGGACATCGTCATCCACTTCGATCCATGGTGGAATGTAGCCGCGCAGAATCAGGCTACTGACCGCGCACACCGGATCGGACAGGAAAACACCGTGACAGTTTACGAACTGATTGCGGAACACACAATTGAAGAACAGATCCAGAAACTACAGAAAAGCAAACAGGATCTGGCCGAAGAGATTCTATCTGGTGAAAGCATCAGCGGCAGATCATTATCAAACAGATCTGCCACCCATTTTTCTAAAACCGTTTCCCGCACTTCGGGCAATACTCAAAATCTTCTGCCGTTTCATACCCGCAGTGACAGCAGCGCCGGTATCCGTATCCACTCCGGCCCTGATTTACCAGCGTCAGATGCTGTGGCAGAATCTCCACCTGCTCCCCACGGGCAATGCCTTTTCCAACTTCTGGATCCAACTCATACAGAGTATTACAGCAACTCATCTGCACGTAATAATGCCGGTTCCATTTGAAGCATGGAATAAAGAACAGCGACAGTACCGTATAGGTCATGAATACCTGATACCGCCCGTATTTTCCGCATACTCCGCAGATTACAGTCTGTGTGAAATCAAGCTGCTTTCTTCCGTCTGTAATTCCCATCATAAAAAACATAATGTCACACTTTCTTTTCTCGTCATGATGTAGTTCTCGTGACGTTGTCACTCGATTGCCTCGCCGTTCGCCATAACCATGCAAGCATGCTTCTGGCTCTCTTGCGCTCGTTCTCGTGACTCGCGTCACTCAATTGCCTCGCCGTTCGCCATAACCGTGCAAGCACGTTTCTGGCTCTCTTGCGCTCGTTATATTATAGCTGTTTTCCACGCACAAACGCAACCTCATTTTAGAGCATGGTCCATATTGTAAATCAGCGCCTCGATTTCCTTTTTATTTTTTATCTTTTCGGTATTTTGTCATCTATACATTTCTTCCTACCTGTTTTATAATACATCAGGTTTTATCACTGACTACATTATGATTTCAAAACGATACATACAAGGAGACTCTCATGCAAAAGAATGAAGTAAAAGATCTGACCGTCGGATCTCCGATGAAGCTGATCCTAGGTTTTGCAATTCCAATGCTTTTTGGATTCCTGTTTCAGCAGTTTTACAACATGGTGGACACCATCATTGTCGGCAAATGCCTGGGCGTGTCGGCTCTGGCAGCGGTTGGATCCACGGGTTCCATCAACTTTATGATCATCGGCTTCTGCACCGGCGCCTGCAGCGGCTTCGCGATCCCGGTGGCGCAGAAATTCGGTGCCGGTGATTATGAAGGCATGCGAAAATTCGTGGCCAACGCCGGATGGCTGTCCGCCGTATTCGCAGCCGTCATGACCACCATTGTCGGCTTCCTGTGCATGCACATTTTACAGTGGATGAATACGCCGGAGGATATCATCCAGGGTGCCTATGATTACATATTTGTAATTTTCCTTGGAATTCCAGTCACATACCTTTACAATATACTTGCAGGCATTATTCGAAGCCTAGGCGACAGCAAGACTCCGGTCTATTTTCTGCTGCTTTCCTCTCTCATGAACATTGCCCTGGATTTCTTCACAATCCTGGTGCTGGGCATGGGAGTCCGCGGACCGGCACTGGCCACCGTCATTTCCCAGGGAATCTCTGCCGTGCTCTGCCTGATCTATATGATCCGGCATTATCCGATTCTTCATATGAAACAGGGAGAATGGCAGCCGGACAGCCGGATGCTTCGTGCCCTCTGCGGCATGGGCATCCCCATGGGCCTTCAGTATTCCATCACGGCCATCGGAAGTGTCGTGCTTCAGACAGCGGTAAACTCCCTTGGTTCCATGGCTGTAGCGGCGGTATCAACCGGAAGCAAGGTTAGCATGTTCTTCTGTTGCCCGTTTGACGCACTGGGCGGCACCATGGCAACCTACGCAGGCCAGAATGTCGGCGCTAAGAAATTAGACCGCGTAAAAGAGGGACTGAAAGCCGCAAGCCTGATCGGAATTATTTATTCTGTAATTGCGTTTGTGATCCTGTTCTTTGGCGGCAAATACATTGCGCTCCTCTTCATGGACGCAGACCAGACCGAGATCATCGGCCGGGTAGCCATGTTCCTGACTGGAAACAGCATGTTCTATATCCCGTTGACCTTTGTCAACGTCGTCCGCTTCACCATCCAGGGAATGGGCTTTTCCACGTTTGCGATCCTTGCCGGAGTCTGCGAGATGGCAGCAAGATCTCTGGTGGGATTCTGTCTGGTTCCGGTGTTCGGATTTCTTCCGGCATGCTTTGCCAGCCCGCTCGCATGGATCTTCGCGGATGCATTCCTGCTCCCGGCCTTCTTCCACTGCATGAAAAAACTGAAGGTGCTGTTCGGGGAAACCGCATAAACAAAAGATAAGGGGGATTTTCAGATGTCAACACTGATCAAACGATACTTTTTCTTTATCCTGGGACTCATCATCAACTCTTTTGGTGTCGCGTTCATCACCAAAAGCGCCCTTGGCACTTCCCAGATTTCCAGCATTCCTTATGTGCTGAGCCTGAAATTTACGAACCTGTCCTTTGGACAGACCACATTTTTATTTAATATGCTGTTCATCATCATTCAGATCCTGATCCTGAAAAAAGACTTTCGTCCCATCCAGTTTTTACAGGTCTTTGCCAATATCCTGTTCAGCTTCTTCATTGATGTCAGCATGACTCTGCTAAGCGGCCTGAACCCGCAGACCATTCCCCTGCGCACCCTGAGCCTGCTTGTTGGCTGCGCAATCCTTGCTGTCGGCATCAGTGTTGAGGTTGCCCCAGATGTCATCAAAGTCCCGGGCGAGGGCATCGTCCACGCCATGGCCAAAGTGTCCGACATGGAATTCGGCAAAGTCAAGATCCGTTTTGATGTGACTCTGATCATCATTGCCACGATCCTGTCCTTCCTTTTCTTCCACCGGTTAAACGGAATCGGACTGGGGACTATTATTTCTGCCGTGCTGATCGGACCAATGATTTCTTTTGTAAACCGTTACCTGCCGGGGATTGGGAAAATCCGGGCATTGGGAGAGAAAACAACCAGATAAATTATTGAAAAAAATGGCGAGTCAGTTTTTTGCTGACCCGCCATTTGTATGATAATTCCGTCACAGTTTCAGAATCAGAAGTGCCAGCGGGGTCAGCAGCGGAATTGTGACTGCAGACAGCACCGTGGTAATCATAAAGCCTTCCGTGGCATAGAATACATCCTTTCCATATCGCTCCGCAAACATGATGGTCATGGCCCCCGCCGGGCATGCCATTGCGATAAACACCGTAAACGCAACCGTGAAATCAACCCGCATCAGGAACAAAATTCCAAGGCCAATGATCGGAGATGCCACCAGTTTCAAAAAGCTGATCCAGTACAGACGGGTATTCTTCAAACTCTTTCGCACATCTCCCTGGGCCAGATTTGCCCCGGCAATGATCATGGCCAGCGGCGTATTCATGCTTCCAATCATGCGGACCGGCTCAGACAGCGTCGTTGGAAGCCGGATCTGAAAGATAAAAAAGATCAGGCCAAACACCACCGCAACAATCGTCGGCGTAAAGAGATTCTTCCAGACATCCCGCAGTCTTCCCCGATCTCCCATCAGCCAGACGCCATGCGTCCAGAACAGAACATTGAAAACTGTGACGTAAGCCGTCATATAAAAAACGCCCTCAGTCCCCAGAATTCCATTGATCAGCGGGATTCCGATAAATCCGCAGTTTGAATAAATCGCGGTCATTTTTTCGATCTGCTGCCGTGCCGGATCCCCTTTCATGAAAATCTCAGCCAGGATAATGCAGACGAAAAATGTCACAAACGAAACAAATAAGGTCTGTAGCAATCCATAAAAAAGCCTGGGCTCAAAGTCCATCTGATACGACTGAAAGACTAAAAGCGGTGACACCAGCATCAAAAGGACATTCGAAAAACTCTTCGTTGACGTCTTATCAATCAGCCCGGTCTTATACGCCAGCACACCCGCCAGCAGAATCACCGCCATCTCTATAATCTTTTCTAAAACAATTCCAGCCATCTGACTTTCCTCCTTCTGTATGACCCATCTGCTTCTATTATGAATGAAAATGAAAAAAGCAGCAATGATTTTCTTCATCATTGCTGCCAAAAATAACTCAAGACTTCTCTCATCCTTGGACAGATGAAATGCTATATAAGAAATACGACCTAACCCCAGAAGAAACTGACTACATAGAAAAAACAATCAAATCAATGGAATGATAACAAGGCTCAGAGGTCAACCGGCTTCTGAGCCTTCCTTTTTGCCTTGTATTATCTGTCGAAAGATGGTAAGCTGACAATGTGAATTGTGATATTCTTCCAATGTTCTTCCGCAGAATTTACAATCGCTGTTATGAGAACAGGGGTTAACCCTACAAAGGAGAATGAGAGCATGGAAAAGACAACTATACCAGAAGAAAAGCTGGAAAAGGCGGCTGAGACAGGGGACAAGGCAAAGAAGAAAATTCCGGAGAACAAGAAGTTTCTTGCAGTTGTAGCGGGCATAGTTCTGGTTTCGATTGTAGCAGGGATACTGGTAGTTCCCAAAATACTTAGCAGTTCAAAGCCAGAACCAGAAGTAATCACGGTATCCACATTGGAAAAGATAATCAATGTGAGTAAGCTTTCTACATTCACCGCCGTTTACAACGGCATTGCACAGGTGATGAACGAGAAGAAGCCTGAGGAAACGGACTACTATGTTTCATACGAAGCAAGGGTAAACGCTGGTATCGACTTTGAAAAGATTGAAATTTCAGTAGATAGTGAAGCAAAAGCAATCAACATTGACATTCCGGAAGTGTATATCACGGAAGTCAATGTAGATATTTCTTCGCTAGATTTCATCTTCTATAACAAGAAAGCCAATACATCCACAGTCACCCAAGAGGCATTCAAAGCGTGTGAAGAGGATGTGCGGAGGGAAAGCGAGCAACAAGCCGCAATCTTTGAGTTGGCGCAACAGAACGCTGAGAATGTACTGACAGCCCTAACCAGACCAATCGTTGAGCAGTTAGACTCAGAATACACATTGGTGATTGATTGAGGAGGGGCGTAACAATGAAGAAAATCGTTAGCGTGATACTAGCTTTAGTAATGGCATTCATGTGTGCATCCTGCGCCGCTCCCGCTGAAGAAGAGCCGTTGAACATGGAACCACAAGTATCACAGATGAAAGCGATCTGTGAGTTGGCAGTAATGGATTGTTACTATCATAATGTGGCAAAGTTTACAGAGGAAGACGCCCAAGGGATGCTATGGTGGAAAAAGGACAAGCATTTCTGGATAGAGTATAGTGGCGTTGTAAAACTGGGCATAGATGTATCTTTGGTCACCGTTGAAATCGAAGATACTAAAGTAACAATTACCTTGCCAGAAGCGAAAGTTCTTGGTTGTAAAGTTGACTCTGCTTCCCTTACCAAGGACTCCTTCATCGTGGACAAAGACTCTGCTGATATTGAAGCCGAAGATGAAGTGAAGGCGTTTGAAGTAGCTCAAAGCAAGTTAGAGGAAACGGCGTCCAGCGACAAAGCCTTGTTAGCGGGAGCCCAACAACGAGCGCAAGACCTGCTCGACGGCTACATTTCCAACATCGGAACCGCCGTTGGAAAAGACTACTCCATCAAGTGGATTTATGTAGATGCTAACGGAAATTCCGTTAGCACCTCTACGACCGAACCAGAACCCGAAGCAACGCCAGAAGCTACCGAATAATCTCAAAGAGGCTCCACTTTTTCCGGGTGGAGCCTCTTTTTTGTTTCTAAATGAATAAATCTACATTAGATTAGTCTAACCATACTCCGGGAACACAAAAGGGAATTGGGAGTTTATTTTTCAAGCAGCCAATCTATGACATCGCCATAGTAGCTACCCCCGTCAATCATAATAACTTTTGGCCTTTTGGTTTTTCTCATTGCGATACCTCCACATGTTTAGTCTGCTTCTGCAATCTGCAGAAACAACAAAAGCCCCATGATGATTTTTCGTCACCATGAGGCTATGTAAGTATCATATGAATTTTATCTAACGTAGGTCTTTGTTGTTGGATTTCTAACTTTTCACATTCCGGATTTCTAACGCCTTTAGAAATTTCGGTCCGAATCTGACAGATTATGCACCGGAGAACCCAGAAAAACACCGGTTAACACGGAACCATGCGCCTTTTTTAGAAGTAGTGCTCTGACCTGGCTGTTTTACCCATTAGAAAAGCACCCTGTTTTTTTAGAAATCAACTAACGGACTTCTATCTTTGTTAGAAAAAAAGCGGAAGATTCTTTTAAAATCCTCCGCAATAATGGTCTGGCGTCCCTGACTGGAGTCGAACCAGCGGCCTTTCGCTTAGGAGTTCATCCTGGTACAGAAAACAGCTTGCATTCTATGTCAACCAAAGTCATTCAAAGCCTTGATTTTACTGCTTTTTCTGTCAATTTCAGAAAAGATAAGAAAACCTGTTTTCATCTGAAGAATTACAGTTTGGGTGGAAAAATGGTGGATTTTCCACCATTAGGGTAAAGCCAACCTGTTCCTTCCAATTATAAATGATGACTACCATTACCTGACATTTTACAGTAATGATTATTTGGTTTTCTTATTAGATCTATGTCTATTATACCGTGCTTGCGGTCAACTGTCGACAACAACTTGACCGCAAATGCAGTATTTTTTCTTGCCTTTACACTGGATACCTTATATGGTTTTCGGACGGGTCTCCAGTTCAACATGGGCTCTAATCAATGCTTTGAAAATATATTCATACAACGCATTGAAATCATTCTCTTTGTCGGCAATTTCTAATGCATTATAATATTCTTCTTTTCTCTCAACATCAATATAGAACGGTGGCATACCATAGCGGATCAGCATTTTAATCATAAACCCTCTGCTTGTTCGCCCATTTCCATCTGGAAACGGATGAATAACCGTAATCCTATGGTGAATATCTGCAATTAATTCAATGATTTGGCTTCTGCTCAGCTCATTCGATTTACTTTCAAGCAACGACAGCGTGATGAATTATGTGATGCGATTGATGCGGTGCTGAAGCAGAAACCAAAGAGCTTTGATGGCTTTGTTCAGGCTCTGACTGACATGGGATTTGAGTTCAAGGATGGAAAGCAGCCTGCGTTCAAGGGTAAGAATCAGAAGCGTTTCATTCGGCTGCGTTCCCTGGGCGAAGGATATAGCAAAGAGGAAATTCAAGCTGTTATCTCCGGCAAGAACCTGCACAAATCAAAAGGCAGCTCTGCCAAGGCTCCTGCCCCGAAGCAGTTTCAGATGCTGATTGATATTCAGGCAAAGATGGCCGAGGGCAAGACGGTCGGTTATGAAAAGTGGGCGAAGAAGTTCAACCGAAAAGAAGCTGCCCGAACGGTAATCCTACTGAAAGAAAAAGGCGTGGACAGTTATGAAGATTTGGTTGCCCTTACGGATAAGCTGACTTCTCGCTTCTCTGAGCTTTCCGATTCCATTAAGGCGGCTGAGAAACGGATGGTTGAGATTGGAGCATTGCAGACGCACATCAATAATTACTCCAAGACCAGAAAGACCTACGAAGCATACCGCAAGTCCGGGTACAGCAAAAAGTTCTTTGAAGAACATCGTGACGAGCTGATGCTCCATAAGGCGGCAAAGCAAGCCTTTGATCAGTTGGATGGGCAAAAGGTTCCTTCCCGTCAGGCTCTGCATGAGGAATTTAACCGGTTGTTGGTTGAGAAAAAACAAGCCTATGGGATGTAGTAATAAAAAAGCCATTTCCATAATGAAAGAACTGGATATAGAATCTGGAATTGGACTCATTGAAAAGAAGCGCCAGGGACAGGGAAAACCAACCATGATCTATCTGAAACAGTTTATGATCCAGGATGCTCAGAAGTGTAATAATTACATTTCTGGAGAAAAATCAGCAATTTCAGAAGTGAAGAATTTACATGTCTTGAAGTGTAAAAATGACATGTCCAGAAGTGAAGAAATTACACATCCAGAAGTGAAAAAATTACACACTAATAAGAATAATATAAATAATACTGAGTTAAGTAATACTGAATCTAATCATATCATATCGGGAAATGATGGGATGGGATTCGATGTGGAAGCATACACGGAAATAATCAAAGAGAATATTGAACTGGATATTCTCTTAGAACGGTACCCTTATGATAGAGAACTGCTGACAGGTATCTTTGATCTGATTCTGGAAACTGTTCTTTGTAAGAATAAATCCATCGTTGTTGCATCCAGTGAGTATCCGGCGGAATTGGTCAGAAGCAAATTTCTAAAACTGAATATGTTCCATGTGGAATATGCGATGGACTGCATAAGAAAGAATACCTCAAAAATACATAATATCAAAAAATATCTGCTGGCGGCATTGTTTAATGCACCGAGTACCATCAGCGGCTATTATCAGGCAGAAGTAAACCATGATCTGCCGCAGTATGCCGCAAATGATAAATAATAATTGGCTGTTCGATCAGCAGCTGGGAAATAAATCAGAAAAGAGGAGGATGCATAAAATGTTAAAAATATTTGCAAAATTGATTGTATTGCCAGTAATGGTGATTTTGATTGCTTTATCTTTTACAGTCAGTATCTTATCGAAAATACATTATCTGGCAGCGGTTTTGATTAATGCAATTTTCATAATGTGCGCAGTGATTGCTTTGACATTGCAACAGTGGGTACGCTTCTTAGGATAAACAGTTCTTTTCTGGCGCTCCCGATACGGCTTCGGTGTAATAATTGACAGTCCGTGTTCCAGGCAAACCATATCACTAAGTCTTTGCACCGCCAGACCAGAAAGAAAGAAGTTTTTGAATTTCCGTGTGGCATCCAGCGAGGTGGAATTATAAATGATATGGTTGTGAATGTGGGATTTGTCGATATGCCAATCACATAGGACACAACATTTGTAAGCAGATTTCCAAGAACGCAAATCAGAGAGTATGAGAAAATCTCTGTAAATAAGATTCTTCTATGATAATTAAGAGCGATAAGCTTGTGAATCAGGCTTGTC
>NZ_JBBMFJ010000028.1:0-54673 GCF_040096075.1 Ventrimonas faecis | reverse complement strand
TTTCTGGATGAACTGCTTCCCTGGGCGCCTGGAATTCAAGAAAAATGTCCAAGCCGTTACAAGAAGTCTTGAACCCCGCAACTATGCGGGGTTTCGTTTTAGATGGTACCCGCAATTGATTACTTACACTGGAACAATCGCGGCTGCAAATCCATCGTTTGGCGCTGCATCAGTAGACTGGAGCCAACCGGGCAGGAATGCCACGCAAGAACCGTCAATGAGACGATATTAGAGAATGTGGTAGTTCAGGCCATCAACACGCTCCTTGGCGATAAGTCCACCTATCAGGCACAGCTCCAGCAGAACATCGCAAAGGTGATCCGAAGCGCTCAGCAAAATACCGCCGATGGGATCGACGAAAGACTGCAGGAGCTCCAGAAAGAGCTTCTAAAAAAGGCCAATAACAAAGAGGCCTATGATGAGATTGCCGATGAGATTTTCAAGCTCCGGGAGCAGCGAGAAAAATGCACAGTTGATACCGCCGCCAGGGATGCACAGATTGCCCGCATCAACGAGCTACAGGATTTCATTAAGCAGCAGCCCACACACTTGGAAGCCTTCGACGAGGCCCTGGTAAAGCGCTGGCTCGAGCGAATCATCGTCTGGGAGGACCACTTCACTGTGGATCTTAAGTCCGGACTGAAAATTGAGATTGAAGGATAATCCCATAAGACGCACGAAACCCTCTCGACCATGATGGCCGGGAGGGTTTTTTCTATATCAATAAACTGGGATTAGCAGGGGAGCGTTTATCTCCCCCACAGTATTTTAATTCAAATTTTCTATTCTTCCATTCTTTATTGCCTCTATATTCTGTGAAATTTTTTCTATTGACCAATTCCACCATTTCAACTCCAGAAGAAAGGAAATTGTTTCATCCGAAAATCGTTTGCGAATTGGTTTGGCTGGAACTCCACCGACAATCGTATAAGGCGGTACGTCTTTTGTCACTACCGCACGAGTACCGATAATTGCTCCATCTCCAATCGTAACACCAGCCATAATGACTGCTTCATACCCAATCCAAACGTCGTTACCAATGATAATATCCCCTTTATTGTCCCATGCTGTTGCAACATTTTTAATGTCCAAGTCCCATTCTTCAAAGAAGATAGGAAATGGATAAGTAGAAAACGAAGTCTGCGTGTGGTTAGCACTGTTAAACAAGAATTTTGCACCACAAGCAATGGAACAGAACTTTCCGATTATCAACTTATCATGGTTAATTGGATAGTGATATAATACGTTGTTTTTTTCAAACTCGCGCGGGTCATTGACAAAATCGTTATACATAGTAAATTCATCAATAATAATACTTGGGTTTGTTACAACGCTTTTCAAATAAACAGTTTCTTTATCTCCTGTGCGGGGATATATTTTCTTCTCCGATATAGTCATTTTATAATCCTCCAAATGTTTTTTATTATGCGACTATATCGGTAATTACAATGCAACGCTTCACCTGTATCACCTCGACAACTTCAAATTTTCCAATTTAACAAACTGGAATTTGGAACGTGCTTTATAAATTTTTTCCGATCCCCTCAAGTTCGTTCATGGAATCCTTGTTTTTTTCAAGTTCATCTCTGGCTGTTGCGTAATATGATTTTTTGAAAAGCATATCCCATGAAAGATATTTTGCCATACAGTCAAACTGCTTATCAATCAGCTCATACTGGATACTGTCTACGGGAGAACCGCCTACAACAATCGTGCCAACTTTTTTATTTTTTAACTGCAATCCACGGCAGTAGCACTTATCAATGATAAGTTTCAATTGTGCTGACATTCCCCACCAATAAACTGGCGTAGCAAAAAGAATCATATCTGCGGCAGCAATTTTATCAATTGTAGGATTTGTATCATCCTTATCGACGCATCCCTTAGAGCATTGACAGACACCACATCCCTTGCATGGTGCAATGTTGAGTTTGTCAGGTTCAATGATTTCAATTTCATTCTTTTCTGATGCTCCTTTTATAAATGCATTGATTGCTGTCAGCGTGTTTCCTTTTCTGGCACTTCCATTAATGATTACAATTTTCATGCGTGTATCCTCCAACTTCCGATTTGTTCTATTTGCTCCCCGATAAACTTGAATTTATTTGGAAGATTTTATTATCCATTCATCAAGAAATTTCATTTGTTCATCCGTATGAAACCAATGCTCTCCATTTTTCATAATAGAAAGTGTTGAATTAGTCCTCTGTACAAATTCAAATATCGTTCCATAAGCGGTAAGATTATCTTTTTCACCATACAAAATGTGCGTTGGGATTTCCCATATAATAGGATTTTCTCTTGCATAGCAAAGATAATCCCATGAAAGAGTCTCTCCAAAGGTTGTCTGAATTTCTTTTTTCTCTTTGAGTTCATCCTCTGTAACATTTGCCCAAATCATCATATCAGCAATAAGCCTTTCCATATCTACAACGGGCGAAATAAAATATGCTTTCTCTATTTGCTGATTTGATAAGGCATTGATAGCAAAATACGCTCCAATGCTATTGGCAATTACTTCAACAGTCTTGTAGTTTCTATAAATTGAATTAAAAAGTAATGGAAATTCTTCTTTTGCTTCCCATGGAAACTGTGCAGTATAGTCGAGACCAATCACATCACAATTACTAAAGAGCGGTTTGTAATGAATAGCTTCTTCAGCATTACCACCTTTTCCATGTATATAAATAACTGCTTTATCCACAATAGTTATCCTCCACAAATTCTGATTTGCCGAATTTTTCCCTCACATCCATTCCACTGCCTGCAACCACCCAAAATGGTCGAGTTGCCGGATTGGTTGTTAGCCCTTTCTGTTTTCCAAAATTCATTCCAAAATCCATGACATCTAATCCACTGTCTCAAATCGCGACATCTAATCCGAGGTTACAACCTGACATACATTTTGCAGTAGATATGTTTCCATATAAGAAAACCGAGCTTTTTCAGAAGTCCGGCTCCAAATCCAAACCTCCGAAAAAGCCCGGAAATACGCCGCTTTCTGGCACTTGATTTTATTTTCTTGACATCAAGACTACCGTCTCAACATGCCCACTCCAAGGAAACATATCCACAGCTCTCACCCGTTTCACTTCATATCCTCTCTCCCCCAGATATTTCACATCCCTGGCCAACGTCGCGGAATCACAGCTGACATACACAACCTTTTTCGGTGCCATTTTTACGATGGTGTCAAGGCAGACGCTGTCACAGCCTTTTCTTGGCGGGTCTACTACGATGGTGTCGGCGTAGACCCGATTCTTTTCGTACTGCTCCGGCAGAACTTCCTCTGCTTTTCCTACAAAAAACTCGACGTTTTCAAAATGATTCAGCTGCGCGTTGGCGCGGGCATCATCGATGGCCTGGGGCACGATCTCTACGCCGTAGACCTTCTTTGCTTTCTGGGCCAGAAACAGGGAGATGGTTCCAATGCCGCAGTAGAGATCCCAGACGGTTTCCTCCCCGGTTAAACCTGCGTACTCCAATGCGGTTCCGTAAAGCTTCCGGGTCTGCACCGGGTTGACCTGATAGAAGGACAGCGGGGAGATACGGTAGCAGACATTACCGATGTAGTCGGTGATGTAGCCCGGGCCGTACAGGTTTACGATCTCTTTGCCCATGATGACATTCGTCTTTTCCCGGTTGATGCTGCAGGAGATGCTCACCATGTGAGCGGCAGGAACCGGCATTTTGTCAACTGCTGCCGTCTCTGCACAAACCGCATCACCTGCGCATGGCGCCTTCCCTGCCTCACCGGCAACATCCAGGCCCGGTGCCAATGCAAACAGCTTCACCAGCCGCTCCACCAGCACCTCCGGCGCCTTTAATTTTTTCACATCCCCATTCAGCACCAGGCACACCATCAGCTCCCCGGTGGTAAATCCCTTGCGGATCAGCACATGGCGGACAAGCCCCTTATGAGTTTCCTCCTCATACGGCGCAATGTGATACTCTTCCATAAATCCGCGGATGCAGTCCAGGATCGGCTGATTCTCCTCCACGCCAAGCAGACAGTCCTCCTGCTCGATAATCGCATGGGTTCTGCCTGCGTAAAAGCCGGTGATGATGCGGCCGTCTTTGTCCTTTCCGAACGGGAACTGGGCCTTGTTGCGGTAACGCCACGGCTCATCCATGCCAATGACCGGTTCCATGGGAATCTCGGTCAGGCCACCGATACGGCTTAAATTGTTGCGTACTTTGTTTTCCTTAAACTTTAACTGTTCTTCATAGCTCATGGCCTGAAGCTGGCAGCCGCCGCACTGGCGGGCGGACGGACAGCGCGGGGTGACGCGGCATGCTGACGGTTCTAACACCTGCATCAGGCGCGCAAAGCCATAGGACTTTTTCGTCTTCATGACCTTGGCTTCCACCACATCACCAATCACGGCATCCTTCACAAACCAGGTGAAGCCATCGGTCTTTCCGATTCCTTCCCCAGTATCACTCATATCCTCTATCTGAACCTGAAATACATCATTCTTTTTCCAATCCATGTGTTTATCCTTTCATCTCACTGCATTTCTGCGATCATCTGGCTTCTTTCTGCATCCAAACCAGGTATCCATCTCTCCCACCATATTCCGGGGCTCCCAAACCAGTGCATTACGTTGCCCGGCTTCTGTCTCCCATTTTACGGTTTTTCCCGCTCCTGCGCAAGCCTTCCCACACGATCCTTCCGAAAACTTTAGCATACCCCTTCTTTTCTGTAAGATTTTGTTTAGAAACTTCCTGCTTTCTTCACAATCTCCTCAAACTTTAGACACATTTTTCCAGTATCATAAAGCCATGATGTGAGGGAGAAAAAACAAAGCAAACCCATCATCATAATGAACAGAAGTAAACGAACATGTTCATTATACACCAATATAAGAGAGCCCGGCGGCACCAAGCGCGCAACCGCTGCCGGGGTCGTCCAACAACAATCCGTTATCCATCTGCTACGGTGGATTAAGCGGTTCCTATATATTGAATAACATTACCTCTTTCCCCTTTTTAATCAGAAAACGCGCCCAAACCGGCGCGTTTTCTGATTTTTTCTATTCTGTTTTTAGCAGTCCGTCGTCTTCCTGATATTCGTCTCCAGCAGCCGGTTATATCCCAGCCAGCCCTGATTATCCCCAGCGCCCCGCAGCACTTCGATCATGGTTTCCATCTTGGCATCTGCGTTGTCGGCGAAGTTTAACGCCATGGCCTCTAACAGTGCCGGTTTCTTCGGAGAACCGTATTCCAGTTCCCCGTGGTGGGCCAGAATACAATGCTTTAGCTCGGTTGCCAGCTTCGGCGGGAAACCTTCGATGGTGCGCATGCGCTCGCTGACCATCTCGGTGCCGATGATGATGTGGCCCAGTAACTGGCCGTCATCGGTGTAGTCGTTCTCCGGGAACACGGACAGTTCCTTTGTCTTGCCGATGTCGTGAAACATGGCTGCGGTTAACAGCAGGTCACGGTTTAACATCGGATAGGCGGAGGTAAAGTAGTCACACATCCTGGTGACGCTTAACGTATGCTCCAGAAGACCGCCCACAAAACCGTGATGCACGCTCTTGGCTGCGCTGTGGAACTGAAACACCTTCGCAAAGTCCGGATCGCCGAAGTAGCTGTCCAGCAGTTTCTTCAGATACGGGTTTTTTACAGAAGCAATGAGTGCCAGCAGCTCGGAATACATCTGTTTGACATCTTTTAAGGACACCGGAAGGTAATCTGCCGGAATGTACTCGCCCTCATCTGCCTTGCGGATCCGCTTAACATTCAGCTGCTTTGCTCCCATGAACATGGTCACGTCCGCATCGATATAAACGTAATCCAGCGCCTCAAAGTTCCCAACACCCGGAGACCCCAGATCCCATAATTTCGCGTCAACAGTGCCTGTTTTGTCCTGAAGGACCAGATTTCCGTATTCTTTGCCGTTCTTGGTCAGCGCAATCTGCTTATTTTTGCAAAGATACACATCGGAAATGTGCATGCCTTCTCTAAAACTGTCAATATACCTCATATCGTTCCCTTTACTTTCTATCTTATCATTTTAATTTTCCTGTTTTGCCGCCTGCCATGGTGCGCATTCTGATTCCCGCGGCCGTCAGCGGCTGCCTACCGTCACTTCAAACTCCAGCTCCGTGTAGGTGTCCCGGCCATTGCGCGCTACCGTCACATGAATGATCTGCCCGCAGGTCATCTTGTCCAGCGCGGCCTGGTATTCTTTCATGGATTTTACCGGATTTCCATTGATCTGCGTGAGGATATCGCCATTCTGGATGCCTGCGTTATATGCCGGTTTTTCCGTCACGGCATTCACCACATAAATGCCCTCCGGCAGACCATTTGCTACCTGGGCATCGGTCGCTTCCTGGCCTACGATCCCAATGCAGGGGATTGCCTGGCCGTTGCTGAGCTTCTCCAGGATTCCCTTATAATCAGAAATGCCAAAGATTTCTGTTACCCGGTTTTCTGTCCCGGAATTATCCGCAGGCGCCTGAGCCCAGCCCACCAATTCGCCATCGGTGTTGATCAGGAACGTGCCGCGGTCCGTATTGGCCATGATATCGGAATACAGTACCCGGCAGTGCTGATCCACCATGGGACTGCTGCGCACCACATAAGAAACAAAGCCATAATCCAGAGAATGAACCACGCCTGCCGGACTGCCTACCGCCGCAAGCAGGTCTCCCTGCCGCACCTGATAGGAATTGCCAAGGGGCATCGGTTCCAGATCCCGCAGCTGCGATGTGTCTACGTCTCCTGTGCTGATGCTGACAATGGCCATGCCGGATGTGGCATCCTTCTGTTTCATATGTCCGTTTACATCTTTTCCGTTTTCAAAGGTCACTTTAATGGAATCTGCCTGCTCCACCGCGGCTTCCGGTGTCAGAACCAGAAGTTCCTGACTGGTCTTTGCGATGATGACCCCGGCATACAGGCCTGTCGTCTCTACCGGATTGTCGAACCAGTCGGTATTCTGCTGGACCGAATGAACCACCACCACGCTCTTGTCCGCAGTCTGGGCCTTTGCCCGCAGGCTGTTTAACAGTGAATTCAGGTCATCTATAGTATAACGGTAATGCTCCAGCGCAGTCTGAACCATTTCCTCTACAGGTTCGGTCTCCGTCTCCGCAGCATTTTCTGTCTCCTGGGCTTCCGCGGAAGATTCCACTTCATCCTTCGGAATGGAAATGGCGGATGCAGTTGGCCGGTTTCCCTCCGACAACTGCTCCAGGACCGGTCTGGTCAGCGCAAAGCACACCGCTGAAACCACGCCAAATATCACACCGGCGCAGGCTGCTGTTGCCATTTTGGTCGCAATCTGCTTTTTGCTGGGTGCCGGCCTTACGATCTTCTCACTGATAAAATCACGGTCATTCTTTTTTTCAGGTTTTTTCTCTGGATCCTGTATCTCAGACATTCATGTCCTCCTTACTTCATAATCCTCGTAACTGTTCAGTGCCGTCACAGTCACCCTCCCGTATGCATCGTCTATGCATTATCTTCTATTATAAGGTTTGGGGACAATTTACGCAACTAAAAAGTGTTGTCCGCCCTTTCGCCGTCGTGCATTTCATGTTATAATCAAAAGCGCCTGAAGTTCTTCCCTCAGGCGGTTTTCTGCTATTAATTAAACACAATCGAGGATTTTTATGAACCAGAAAGTATTAAAAACATTAGAATATAACAAGATCATTACCCAGCTGACCGGTTACGCGGCTTCCACGCCGGGAAAACTCCTGTGCCAGAATCTGCTTCCCATGAGCGACTACCACGAGATCGTGCAGGCCCAGACGGAAACCAGCGATGCCCTCACCCGTGTCCGCATGAAGGGCAGCCTCTCCTTAAGCGGTGTCCGCGATATCCGTGACTCCTTAAAACGCCTGGAGATTGGCAGCGCCTTAGGCATCCCGGAGCTGTTATCCATCAGTTCCCTGCTTACCGTGGCAGCCCGCGCCAAAGCCTACGGCCAGCACGAGGAATCCGAAGAATTTCCGGATGACTCCTTAGACTCCATGTTCCGCAGCCTGGAGCCGGTTACTTCTGTCAATAATGAGATCAAGCGCTGCATCCTCTCCGAGGAAGAGATCAGCGATAACGCAAGCCCGGGCCTGCACAAGGTCCGCCGTTCCATGCACGGCATCAACGACCGCATCCACACTCAGTTAAACAGCATTTTAAACAGCTGCCGTTCCTACCTGCAGGATGCCGTCATCACCATGCGTGACGGACGCTACTGCTTGCCGGTCAAGGCGGAGTATAAGTCCCAGGTAAACGGTATGGTCCACGACCAGTCCTCCACCGGTTCTACCCTGTTCATTGAGCCCATGGCGGTCATTCAGTTAAATAACGAGCTGCGCACCCTGGAGATTCAGGAGCAGAAAGAGATCGAGGCAGTTCTGGCAGACTTAAGCGGCCAGCTTATGCCCTACACCGAGGAGCTTGCCATTGACCTGCAGATTCTGACCCGCCTGGACTTCATCTTCGCGAAAGCAGCCCTGTCCCGCCACTTTAAATGCAGCGAGCCGAAGTTCAACACCGAAGGACGCATCCACATTAAAGACGGACGCCACCCGCTTCTGGACCCGCAGAAGGTGGTTCCGATCACGGTATGGCTTGGCACCGACTTTGACCTTCTCATGGTCACCGGCCCGAACACCGGCGGTAAAACCGTTTCTTTAAAAACCGTAGGGCTTTTTACCCTCATGGGACAGGCCGGCCTGCACATTCCGGCGTTCGAGGGTTCTGAACTGGCTGTATTTGAGGAAGTCTTTGCCGATATCGGCGATGAGCAGAGCATTGAGCAGAGTCTCAGTACCTTCTCTGCCCACATGACCAACATCGTTCACATTTTAAATCAGGCAGACAGTCATTCCCTCTGCCTCTTCGATGAGCTCTGTTCCGGAACCGACCCGACCGAGGGTGCGGCTCTGGCCATTGCCATCTTAAACTTCCTGCACAACATGAAATGCCGCACCATGGCCACCACCCACTACAGTGAGTTAAAGATCTACGCCCTCAGCACCCCGGGCGTGGAGAATGCCTGCTGTGAGTTCGATGTGGCTACCCTGCGCCCGACCTACCGCCTGTTAATCGGTATCCCGGGTAAGAGTAATGCGTTTGCCATTTCTAAAAAACTGGGCCTGCCGGACTACATCATTGATGACGCGAAGACCCATCTGGAGTCCGAGGACGAAACCTTTGAGGATGTCATCAGCCGTCTGGAGGAAAACCGCGTTACCATCGAAAAAGAGCGCGCAGAGATTGAGAGCTACAAGGCAGAGATTGCCCGCCTGAAATCCGGCCTGGAGAAGAAGGAAGAACGTTTTGACGAGCGCAAGGACAAGATGATCCGCAAGGCCAACGAAGAAGCCCAGCAGATCCTGCGGGAAGCAAAAGAGACGGCGGACCGCACCATCAAAAACATCAACAAGCTGGCGGCCTCCTCCGGCATCGACACCAAAGCCCTGGAGGCAGAGCGCACGAAGCTGCGCGACAGCTTAAAGAAGGTCGAGGGCGGTCTCTCCTTAAAGCAGGAGACCAAAAAACCGCACAAAGCCATCAACCCGAAGTCCTTAAAACTGGGGGACGGCGTGCGCGTACTTTCCATGAACTTAAATGGTACCGTAAGCAGCCTTCCGGATGCGCAGGGCAACGTATTTGTCCAGATGGGTATCCTGCGCTCCAAGGTGAACATCAACGACCTGGAACTGCTTCAGGAGAATTCTGTCAGCGGCCCGGGACTGGAATCCCGCCGCAAAGGCAGCGGAAGCAGCAACATCAAGATGTCCAAATCCTTTGGTATCTCCCCGGAGATCAATGTGCTGGGCATGACCGTAGACGAAGCTGTGGCACAGCTGGACAAATATCTGGACGATGCCTATATCGCCCATCTGCCGCAGGTACGCATTGTACACGGCAAGGGTACCGGAGCGCTGCGTGCCGGCATCCACAAGCATTTAAAGCGTCTCAAATATATTAAGGAATTCCACCTGGGCGGCTTCGGAGAAGGCGATGCGGGCGTAACCATCGTAGTATTCAAATAATTGGGGAGGAACAAAGACATGGCCGAAAAACAGCGGATTTTGATCGTAGATGATGACGAGAACATTGCAGAACTGATTTCTCTTTATCTGATGAAAGAATGCTACGAAACCTACATTGTCAATGATGGCGAGGAAGCCCTGAAGATTTTCCCGGAGTTCAAACCAAACCTGGTTCTTCTGGATCTGATGCTTCCGGGCATTGACGGCTACCAGGTGTGCCGCGAGCTGCGCGCAGCATCCCAGGTTCCTATTATCATGCTCTCCGCCAAGGGTGAGATTTTTGACAAGGTTCTGGGCCTGGAGCTGGGCGCCGATGATTACATGATCAAGCCCTTTGATTCTAAGGAGCTGGTGGCCCGGGTCAAGGCCGTGCTGCGCCGCTACCAGGCTGCTCCGGCTCCTGCTGTACCGGAACCGGCCCAGCAGGGCGAGTACGTGGAGTACCCGGATCTGACCGTCAATCTGACCAACTATGCGGTCACCTACTGCGGACATTCCGTGGAGATGCCGCCGAAGGAACTGGAGCTTCTGTATTTTCTGGCGTCCTCTCCAAACCAGGTTTTCACCAGAGAGCAGCTTCTGGATCACATCTGGGGCTACGAGTACATTGGAGACACCCGTACCGTAGATGTACATATCAAACGCCTCCGGGAGAAGATCAAGGATCACGCCAACTGGGCCCTGACCACCGTATGGGGCATCGGATATAAATTTGAAGTGCGGAAATAAAATTCGTTAATGAATCCAGGCTCCGTCCCCTCCGACGTAGCAGCCGTCCGGGGTCCGGGTATTTACAAGCATGGCTCCGTTACTGTCTGTATAGTACCACTTGCCGCTGTCCTCAATCCAGCCGCAGCGCAGGTATCCATTCATTCCAAAGCAGTACCAGGTACCGTCTATCTGAACCCAGCGGCCTACAGGATAACTTCCGTCTTTAAACTGGAACCATTTTCCACCCTGGTCGATGCACCAGTGGTTGCCCTGAGCGGTGGAGAAATCCTGTCCGCTGTTCGCTGCCACCCCCGGGCCGCCGGTGCCGGCCGGGTTCCTGCCGGTGTCTCCGGGACCTCCGGAAACATACTTTCCATCTCCAGGGCCGCCGGAATAGCTGTGACAGTAGTCATAGCTGATATCGTCTGCTTCTTCCGCAGTCAGAAACATGGTATCAGAGCTTACCCACTCTCCCTTTTCTGATCTGCTTCCAACAGCACGCACCATAAAGCAGTAATTGCCCCGGCGGGTCATATGGCTGGCAAAATCATAGGAATTATCGTAGACCGATGCCGTACTCATCACCGATGACTCATTCCGGTACAGCTTTACCTGATAGTACCGGGCCGACGTATTGTCCGTCCAGATGCCGCTGCCGGAATCTCCGTCCCATCTTACGTTTTCTACATTCAGATCCGTTGCCGCAAACCCGCTGACCGTCCCGGCCAGAATCATCCCCATGGCAAGCAGCACGCCTGAAATCCAATTTCCTGTTTTTCTCATACGATTCTTCTCCTTTTCTGTTACAGATTTGTTGCCAGCGGCAGGGAAAAGATAAACTCCGATCCCACACCCTCCGTGCTGATCACATCAATATTTTCCCCGTGTGCCTGAATGATCTCCTTCACGATTGCCAGGCCCAGACCGGTGCCCTTTTTATCTTTTCCGCGGGACAGGTCAGATTTGTAAAACCGGTCAAATACCTTTTTCACGCTGTCCTTCGGAATGCCGATTCCCGTATCTTTCACCGAAACAAAGATTTTCTCATTTTTAATGCGCGTCTGGATATAGATCGTGGAATCCTGATAACTGAATTTGATGGCATTGTCAATCAGGTTGTAAAGCACCTGCTGGATCTTTCCCAGATCCGCGTAAACCATCTGGATATTATCGGAAAAGGTCAGCTCAAAATTGATATTCTTCTTTTCACAGGTTCCCTCAAAGGAAGCTGCCGTGTCCTTGATGACCCGGTTAATGTCAAAGCTGGACCGTGACAGATACCCCTTGCTGTCCAGAGAGTTTAAGGTCAGCATGCCCTGCGTCAGCTTGGTCAGGCGCTCCGTTTCTGAAATCACGCGGGTTAAGTATTTCTCGTACATCTCCGGCGGAATGGTTCCGTCTATGATGGCCTCCAGATACCCTTTAATAGAGGTCAGCGGAGAGCGGAAATCATGGGAGACATTGGCAATGAAATTTCGCTGGTATTCCTCCAGCTTATTTAACTCCCCGGACATATAGTTCAGGGTTCCTGCCAGATACCCCATCTCATCCCGGCTGTTTAACTCAATCCGGTAATCCAGATTGCCCGCCGCATATTCATTGGCGCCCTCCGTAATCTTTTTGAGCGGAAAGTATACGGTATTGGTGAACACCAGCAAAATGGTCAGCGACAGGATAAAGAGGATTGCTGCCGTTATGTAAACTACATTCAGATTGGAATTGCTCATCTCCCAGATCACGCTCATAGGCAGATGTAGCAGCACGTAGCCATAGGTATTGTAATTTCCCGTAATGGGCGCGGAGACACTTAATACATCGTACGGAAAGAGCCCGTAGTAAGATCCGGTGCAATAGGACTTATTGCCAGTTGCGGTAGGATCAAACCCCTCAATGGTCGTACCAGCCCGCTTATTCTGCTCGCTGTCCACCACAATGATGCCCTGGCGGTTCACTACCCAGATCTCTGCCCGCACAAATTTGGCTACCGCCTGAAGCTGCGGATAAACCGAATCCAGATCCTGCTTCTTCCCCTGGTAGACACTGCTGTAGGCTGACGCGATCAGGTTCGCCTCGTCGTACATGGCCTCAGCCTGATTTTTTACCTGATTTTTGTTCATCAGCTGTGCGGAAAAGGTCGCAATGGACGCAAATCCAAGTAAACCAAACACCAGGTAACCTAAGATAAATTTATAGTAGAGTGAATGTTTCATAAATGCGCGTTACCCCTCATGTTGTAATAGATGTCTGAAACATATCCATTCTAACATAAAATCATGCCGGGAAACAACAAAAAGCACGCCTGGCAGCGTGCTTTTCGTTTAGGAGTTGAGTTTCTGATTTCACGGGTCAGATGAAACCAGACGAAATGTATAGAATATTCACATGTAGTTAGTTGCGGCTAACTGTCATTATATTAGCATAGGCTAACTCTTTTTGCAACCCCTTTTTTCAAATTTTTTCGTATTTTTTTGTATTTCTTTTTGTACGCTCCTCCAATCTGCTGGCCGCGGTCCTTCTACCGGCTTCGGTCCTGATACTCGGATGGAGAGATTCCCGTCATCTTCTTAAACTGGGCGCTGAAATAAGCGGTATCGGAATATCCCACCTGCTCCGCCACCTCGTAAACCTTCACCCGGCAGTCCTTCAGCAGCTCCATGGCTTTTTTCATGCGGTACAGCGTTAAGTAACTGGTAAAGGTATAGTCCGTCTCTTTCTTGAACACACGGCTTAGATATCCTTCGCTGATCTCCAGCTCTCCAGCCACAGTACTGATATTGATATCCTCCCGGAAATGTTCCCGGATCAGCTGCACAGCCTGCTCTACATATTTATTCTTCGTATTTTTCACCGGATTCAAACGGAGCACCGGCATATCCTGCTCCTTTGCGGCTTTTGACTCCCGCGCCTCTTCCTGCCCCTGAATGTGGCGCACCGCCGCCTCCAGCTCGCCGTCCTTGAGTGGCTTTAACAGATAGTCGCTGACTCCAAGGCGCAGCGCGCTCTGGGCATACTTGAAATCGCTGTAGGCCGTCAGGATGATAAATTTAGCCCGGCATCCATTCTCCCGCAGCTTCGCGATCATCTCCACGCCATCCATGCGGGGCATCTTCACATCGGTCACCACAATATCCGGTGACAGGCGCTCAATTAAAGCCGCGCCCTCTTCTCCGTTGGCGGCCTCCCCCACCACCACACAGCCCAGGGCTGACCAGTCAATGGTCAGGATGATGCCCTTGCGGGCCATGGTCTCATCTTCCACCACTACTACTCTATTCATGTTCCACGTCCTTTCGGAATGGCAGGCGCAGCGTTACGGTGGTTCCGTCCTCCATCGCCTCCGCATGCATGCCGTATTCCTCTCCATAGTAAATCTTTAAGATCTGGATCACGTTGTAAAGCCCCAGATGCCCGTCCCGCTTTGCCGGTGCCGGGCTGTTGATCCAGTCCACCATGTCCTGACTCATACCACATCCATCATCCGTTACGGAAATGCTGAGAACACCGTCCTTCTGCGCTGCGTAAATGCAGATATAGCCATTATCACACCCGTCCAGGCCGTGAATGATGGCATTTTCCACCAACGGCTGCAGGATCATTTTGGGAATCATGCTCTCTTCCAGAAGGTCCGGAATTTCCGTCTCATAGAGGAACCTTCCACTGAACCGGATTTTCTGGATGCGGATGTAGCTGTCTATGGTATCCAGCTCCTCCCTCAGGGTAATGAACGGCCTGCTGGAAATGCTTTTCCTTAAAATAACCGCCAGGTTTTCTGCCAGCACCGCGATTTCCGGAATCTGGTTGATCTTGGCGTTCCACTTGATGGTGTCCAGCGTGTTATACAGAAAATGCGGATTTAACTGGGTCTGGTACAGGCGCAGGGTCGTCTCATTTAAATCCTTTTGCTGCTGCACCTTCTCTTCCAGATATGTCTTTAAATCGCGTACCATCCCGTTAAAGCTGTCTGTCAGTCTTCCCAGCTCATCGGTGCGGCTGCTGTGGACACGGATGTTTAAATCCCCTTCCTTAACTTTCTCCATGGCCTTGTCCAGCTGGCTGACCGGCTTTACAATGTTCCGGGTCAGCGCGCCGGAGATCACCATGGACAGAACCAGGCTCAGCAGGGACATAGCCAGAAGCACCGTTCCCATGGTCTGCATGGCCGGGGAGCTGATGGGCGCCTGACGGCACAGGATCACATAAAATCCCCGCGCCGGTTCCTGCGTCCACAGATACTGGGCATCCTCCGCCTCATTCAGTTTTGTCTCATCATAGTCCGGTCTGGAACAGTAAAACGGCCGCATATGGGAATCCAGAAGCCAGATGGTATCCGTCTGGGAATAGAATCCGCTGAATACATTATCGAAATTTTCCCGGGTAAAATCCAGTACCAGGTATCCGGTCCGGGCCCCGCCGGGATTTTCTATCGCGTAAGCTCCCTGCATCAGCACACGGGCATCCGTCAATGCCAGATATGGATCGGTGCGGTACCAGGTCATGCCGTCCTGGCCGGACGCTTTCTTTAAAATGCCCCAGTACATGGGCAGGGAATCCGCCCGCGACAGTGTATCGGTCGTGAACCGCAGCTTCCCGCCCACATCGTACACACTGACCTGGCCATGCCCGTAAATCTCCTGGGATGCCTGATACAGCGAAACGTACATGCCACGCTGCATTTCTACCGTTGTGGTATCGATCATATAGCGGGCCACGGAACCGTTCTTGGTAATCTCCCGGCACGCTTCCTCGCAGTCATCCAGAAGCGCGGCAAACCGGCTGCGGATCTCCGTGATCTGCCGGTTCGCTTCCTGCTCACTCTGGCGGTTCAGGGAAGCCGTAAACAGCCGCACCATAACCACGCTGGTTAACAGAAGCGGAACCAGCGTTACCAGAAAGCAGGACAGAAAGATCTGACCGCGGAACGAAAGAGTTTTATGCTTCATGCTCCGCCCTCCTTTCCGGTGGCCTGCTGCCACAGCGCTTTTGCCCGCTGTTTTGCTTCCGAAAAGGTATCCTGGTCTGCCTCCAGAAGCGGCAGCTTCTCCATGGGATCCAGGCCTTTTTCCGTGGCTGCATCCATCCGCACAGAACGGCGGTTCTGGCTCACCGACATGATCTTCTGTGCATCACGGCTGACCGTAAAATCCAGAAATTCCCGGGCTGCTCCTTCATGGCTGCTTCCCGCCCGGACCGCCGTGCCGTCCAGCACCGCCGCGGTTCCCTCCTCCGGGTAAATGTAATCCACATCAGCTCCGCCGCTGCGAAGCGTCTGGGCCGCTGCCTCCGTGGTCACGCCAACAGAGTAACGCCCGTCCAGGATCCCCTCGTTTCCCTGCTCCACCGTTTTTAAGACCTCGCGATTCAGATTTTCTGCCAGTCTTTCCATATAGTCTTCGCCACTCTGGCTGCTTAGCATAGCTGCCGCAAGCGCCAGGGCAGACACATCGGACTGCTCCGGATCTGCAAATGCCACTCGTCCCTGCCACCGGGGTTCCAGCAGACTCTCCCAGCCCACAGGGAGTTCCCGGTATGTCACCACATTGGTATTGTACATGATCACCAGCGGCAGTACCGAAAAACCAGTCCAGGCATGGTCCGGTGACACATACCGGCTGTCCAGCATTTCTATCGCACTGCTCTCACAGGGGAGCCACAGCGCCTTGTACTCATCCAGAAGTTCCGTGCTCACGCCAAAGGCCAGATCCCATTCTTCCGGCTGAGCCGCCCGACGGCTTCCATCCCTGCTTCTTTCTGTCTGCTTCTGCGCAAACCACCCGCGGACCTCTTCCGATGTTCCGGCCTGCACCTCCACCGTCAGGCCGGTGCGCTCCTCAAATTCCTTCACCACCGGCTCATAAACCGCAGGTTCCAGATCCGTACAGACCACCAGATCCGCCTGCACCGCAGGCAGCGGCTGCTCTGTCCTGCGCCCGCAGCCGGAAACGAGCGCCGCAAAGCCCTGCAGCACCAGTGCCGCAGATACAAAAAAACCTACTGTTCTTACGCTTCTGCTTTTCATCCAGTCATTCCCCTCAGGTTCAAACTCATGTAACTGTTCAGTACCCTCACAGTTACGGGCAAAAATCCCCGTCTTGCGGGTTTCTGCTATTTCATTATATTATAGCAGAAATCCCGGAAAACGGGGATTTTACAGGACATTTACAGCCCCAGGAATTTTTCAAATAATTCGCAGAGCATCACAGCCTCATGCTCCGTCTGCATCTCACAGAAGATGCGGAGCAGCGGCTCCGTTCCGGAGAATCGGGCGCTGACCCAGCCGCCGTTCTTTAAATAGACCTTACAGCCGTCCATATAAGAAATATGGTCAATCTCAAACGGAATCTTCGGCAATGCCTGGTCCATCATCAGGGTCTTATGGATGCGCTCTTTTTCCTCTGCCGTGAAGCGGTACGCGCGTTCTTCCATATGGATCTCGCCGTACTCTTTGCGGATGTCCTCGGCAATCTCGGAAAGCTTCTTGCCGCTGACGGCCATCATCTCCACCAGAAGGGATGCCGCGTAAATGCCATCCTTGCCGTGGATATGGCCTTTCACTGTCAGACCTCCGGAGGATTCACCGCCGATGATGGCATCTGTCTCCTGCATTTTTGCAGAAATGTACTTAAAGCCCACCGGCACCTCATAACATTTCTGACCGAAGCTCTCTGCCACCTTGTCCAGCACATGAGTCGTAGACAGGTTGCGCACCGCCGGCCCGCGCCAGCCGCGGTATTTTAACAGGTAGTAGTACAGCATCACCAGAATGGTGTTTGCGTGAAGGTAATGACCCTTATCATCGATAACGCCCAGACGGTCCGCATCGCCATCGGTGGCAATACCGATATCGCAGTAGCGGTCCAGCACATAGTTCTGCAGGTTGCGCAGCGTGTTCTCTGTCGGTGCAGGCATCTTGCCGCCAAACAATGTATCATGCTGGGAATTGATGGTCTCCACCGTACACCGGGCAATGGAAAGGATAGTGCAGAGCGCTGTCAGGCTCACGCCGTACATGGGGTCGATGGCAATGCGCAGGTCCCGCTCCCGGATGGCATCCAGATTGATGAGGGAGATAATGTTGTCCAGATATTCATTCATGGGATTCATCTCCACTACCTGACCGTTCTTTACCAGCTCCTGGTAGGCGTGCGGCGGCATCTGCCCGTTCTCCTCCGGATCCGGCACGTAGAGCTTGTCTGCCTGCTCCAAATAGCGTTCAATGTCCGCGGTCTGATGCTCATCCGCATCGCGGCCGCCTTTGGTAAATAGCTTAATGCCGTTGTAGATGGCCGGGTTGTGGCTGGCCGTTACCATCATGCCGTAGCTTAAATCGTGCTTCATCACATAGAACATGATGAGCGGAGTCGGGGAGCTGCGGTCCACAAACAGCACCTTAATTCCCTGCTGCCCGAAGATCTCGCAGGACCAGATGACAGCCTCCTTGGAGAGGAAACGCCGGTCATAACCGATCACCACCGGCTTGTTCTCCACATGCTCTGCCTTGATTTTTAAGGACATAGCCAGCGCAAGCTTCTGAATGTTTTCTTTGGTAAACTCTTCGCCAATGATGGCTCTCCAGCCACCAGTGCCAAATTTTATCATAACCACACCTCTCTTTTGAAAGAGCTCCGGCGGCCTCTCAGACCGCCGAACGCTGTAGCTGTTTCAAGATCAGACAACCGATACCCTGCCCTTGCTGACTTTCAGGAAAATCAGCAGGGAAATTACGGTGCTGACGGTCAGAATGGACGCCAGGGCTGCCGCGGTACCAAAGCTGTTTCGTACCACCTCGGTATAGATTGCAACAGAAATCGTACTGGTCTTGCCGCCGTACAGCATAACGCTGGATGACAGCTCATTGATACAGGTGATCCAGCTTAAGATCGCGCCGGAGAGAACGCCCGGTGCCATCAGTCTTGTGGTCACGTTTACAAAGGTCTTCATTGGGGATACGCCCAGGCTGATGGAGGCCTCCTCCACGCTCACATCCATCTGCTGCAGGAACGCACTGCCGGAGCGAACCGTGTAAGGCAGCTTGCGGACGATAAACGCAATAATCATGATCATAGCGGTACCGGTCAGGATTACCGGCTGCTTATTGAAGGCAACGATTAAGCTGATACCAAGAACAGCGCCCGGAATAACGAACGGGAACATGATCAGAAGATCCATCAGCTGGCCTGCCAGGCCTTTCTGGCGCACAACGATGTAAGAGATCAGCATGCCCAGGATGATAATGAACACGATCGCGATGGAGGAAAATACGAAGGTGTTGCGGATATTGGTCCACAGGCGGTTGAAGATCGTCACATAGCTGTCCAGACTGAAGCCCTTCTGGAACCCGGTAAAGTCACACTTGATAAAGCTGCTGACAATGACCACGATCTGCGGCATAATGCCGATCAGGGTAACCAGCATCACCGGCAGAGTAACCAGAAAACGTTTACCACCGTGAAGGACTTCTTCCTTCGGCGGGCGCATGGCAGTCATTACATAGTTTTTGCGGCTCACAAAATATTTCTGCACCAGAAGCACCGTGGTGGAACAAAGCACTACGACTACAGAAAGAGCACTTGCCAGATGGGCGTTGCCGCCGATCTCACTCATGTACTCGTTGTATACCAGAACCGGAAGAACCATGTAGCCTTCACCGATCAGCATCGGGGTACCGAAGTCTGCCAGGCTGGTCATGAATACCATGATGGCGCCTGCCGCGATGGACGGAGCCACCACCGGAAGGGTGATGGTTAAAAGGCGGCGCAGCTTGTTGCTGCCCAGGTTCTCTGCCGCTTCCTCAATGCTGGAATCGATGCTTCCCATGGCCCCCGATGTATACAGGTACACATAGGGGAACAGCTTAAACGTAAATACCAGGATAATGCCCAGCTTTCCGTAAATACTCGGCAGATGAATGCCGATATTGGCAAACAGCTTTGTCACAAAACCTGCGCGGCCAAACAGCATGATCCAGCTGTAGGCGCCGATGAACGGCGGGCTCATCAGACTCATGATGATAAAAATGTGAATGAAGTTTTTGCCAAACACATTATAGCGGGACATAATGTACGCGATCGGAACACCTACTAACAGGGTCGTACAGGTGGTCACGATGGATACAAACAGGCTTCGTCCCAATGCTGAGTAATAATACTTCTTCGTGAAGAACCGGATGTAGTTTTCAAAGGTGAATCCGGCAGTTTTGTTGGAGAAGAAGCTTCGGGTGATCAGGGTGCAGAACGGGTAGATTAAGAAGATCAGCATAAAGCCGATGACTACCACCTTGACCCAGAACCAGAAGTCCAGTTTTTTCCGGGATGTTACCATGAAATCACCTCCTGGGTTGCCGCATCGTATACGCCTACCGCGTTGATGTCAAAGTTAACCTTTACATTCTCTCCGTCCGGGCGGACTGTCTGCACATCCTTGGTGTACTCGTTCAGCTGTAAGGTCTGACCATTGTTCAACTCAATCTCATACTCAATGAAATCTCCCAGGAAGGTGGACATCACGATTTTACCCGGAAGTCCATTGCTCTCATCAAAAAACAGCTGCTCCGGTCTTGCGGAGATGATGCCCTTGCCGGAGAACGGTTTTTTCAGTTTGCAGGTAATGCTGCACTCGTCCTTGATGTTTAAGACTGCTGCCTCCGGATTTTTGCCATCCACCTCACACTCAACGAAATTGGAGACTCCAATGAATCCGGCTACAAAGGTATTCTCCGGTTTCTTGTAAATGGCCTCCGGAGTTCCCACCTGCATGATGTTGCCCTCTTTCATGACGGCGATGCGGTCAGAAATCGCCAGCGCCTCTTCCTGATCATGGGTAACGTAAATGGTGGTAATGCCGAGTCTTCTCTGCAATTTCTTGATGGCAGTTCTCATCTGCACACGAAGCTTTGCGTCCAGGTTGGAAAGCGGCTCATCCATCAAAAGAACTCCCGGCTCAATAACGAAAGCTCGCGCCAGTGCCACGCGTTGCTGCTGGCCGCCGGAAAGCTCGTTCGGCTTTCTGTCCTTTAACTGGCCGATCTGAACCAGTTCCAGTGCCTCCTCTACCTTACCCGGGATCTGATCCTTCGGGCACTTTTTCGCTTTCAATCCATACGCCACGTTCTCGGCCACTGTCAGATGCGGAAAGATGGCGTAGTTCTGGAATACCATGCCGATGTCACGCTTGTGGGCTTCCAGGTTGTTGATGACCTTGTCATCGAAACAGATTTCACCGCCATCCACGCTGTTAAAGCCCGCGATCATGCGGAGCAGGGTCGTCTTGCCGCAGCCGGACGGACCCAGCAGGGTAAAGAACTCGCCCGGCTGAATTTCCAGATCTACTCCGTTTAAGGCTGTAAAGTTCCCGTATTTTTTTACGGCTTTTTTTATGATCACTGCATGACTCATATTCATTCCTCCATTCCGTCAGAACCGAAAAGGCTGCCCGCCCGCTTGGGGCAAGGCAGTCTTTCCGGTTCGCTCAGTTATTTACTTGTTGTATCTTACGATTCATTTTTGTAGTTCGCTCTCAAAATTAATCTACCATGATATCGTTGAAGTGCTCGATATTGGCTTCCTTCTCATTTGCTGCCCAGTCAAAGTCATAATCCACTAAAACAAGGTCTTCCAGTTTTGCCATGCCTTCGCCAACTTCCATATCGCTGCGAACCGGACGGCGTCCCCAGTTCTGGCTCTGCTCAGTCTGGCATTCTTTCGAAGTAACGAAATCGATGAACAGTTTTGCGTTCTCTTCGTTCGGGCATCCCTTAACCAGTGCGACACCATCCGGAACTGCGCTGGTGCCATCCTTCGGATATACAAATCCAACGGACGGATCGTCTGCGTATTTGATTGCGGATTTCTCAATGGTGATACCTACATAGAACTCACCGTCAGCTACCATCTTGTGGCACTTACCGGAGGAGTCAACGATCTTGCCATCCAGGTTATCATACAGTTTCTTGATGAAATCCCAGCCATCTTCCTTGCCGCCGTGGCCAAGAATCATAGTACACAGCTGGGTGTATGCGGAACCAGATTTAGACGGCAGGCAGTAAGCAATTTTGCCCTTCCACTCCGGTTTGGTTAAGTCTTCCCAGGACTCCGGAATGGTTAAACCATCTTTCTCAATTAAGTCTTTGTTATAGAAGATAACCATCGGAAGCGGGCTCTCGCCGATCCACAGGCCATCCGGGTCTTTGTATGCATCGCCGATGAACTCATCGTTTGCACATACATACGGCTGGAAGTACTCTTTGAATGCTGCCAGGGAGTCTGCACCGCCGCCCCACAGGACATCTGCGATCGGGTTTGCGGACTCTGCTGCGATTCGGTTACAAAGCTCACCGGTTCCGGCTGCTACTACCTCAACCTTAATGTTCGGATATTTCTCCATGAAGAGGTTTACGCCTGCATTCAGCGGATCTGCATCATGCGGGGAATATACAACTACGGTGCCGGTGTAATCTTCCGGAGCCTTGTCTGCTTTTTCCTCTTTGGAAGTGTCCTCAGCCTTGGATTCTTCTGCTTTCGTCTCTTCGGCCTTGGTCTCTGCCGGCGCTGCAGTGGTCTCTGCTGCCTTTCCGCCGCCGCATGCGGTCATACTCAGTGCCATAAGTGCTGCCAGTGATGCTGCTAACCAACGTTTCTTCATAATCCTCTCTCCTTTTCACGTCCTAATTAGATTCACGTTCTTATATTACGTTCTCCGGGATGGCCTGCTGTGAGCGAATGAGCAACTGCGCCGCGTTACAGTCCGCGTGTTGCGTGAACTATAAGTTTTTCCCTTAAGATACTCTTATTATATGATGTCTTTGTGCGTTTTTCCATTTGTATTTCTGACTTTTCTTTTGTAATTCTGAACTTTGTATAATAAATTTGTTTTTTATATTATCTTTTTGTGCATTATTTATCTATATTAAAAAAGAGAAAGCGTCTGTCGCTGACAGACGCCTTCTCTTTACTTCTATTTTCACTTTTACACTTCATCTTTCCAGTGCAGCCGGTGCAGATGCCCTTCCATGTTCATCTTCTCAAATCCATTCTGGCGCAGTGCCTCATACAGCACAATGGCCACGGAATTGGAAAGATTTAAAGAACGGATATCACCCCACATGGGAATGCGCACGCAGTTTTCCTTGTGCTCCACCAGAATCTCTTCCGGGATTCCGGCACTCTCCTTGCCAAACATAATGTAGCAGTCCGGCTCGTACTCCACATCGGTGTAGGTTTTCGGTGCCTTGGTGGTGGCCATATAGATCTTCGCCCCCGGGTTGCGGTCCAGGAAATCCTGAAAGTCCGAATATACGGTGACATCCAGCTTGTCCCAGTAGTCAAGTCCGGCGCGCTTTACCGCCTTTTCATTCAGCTTAAAACCCAAAGGCTCAATCAGGTGCAGGCGGGTGTTGGTGGCTACACAGGTCCGGCCGATATTGCCGGTATTCATCGGCATTTCCGGCTCAAATAATACAATGTTCATCTTCTTTACTCCGTTTTTCCGTCCAGGCGGTCCACAAACCGTTTGATGCGGCTTAACGCCTCCTTCAGACTCTTTAAGGAATAGGCATAGGACACACGCAGGAATCCTTCTCCGCAGTCACCAAAGGCAGTTCCCGGTACCACGGCTACCTTCTCTTCCCGCAGCAGGCGGGTGGCAAACTCCTCGGAGGTCATGCCAAACCGCTTGATGCTTGGGAACATGTAGAATGCGCCCTGGGGTTCAAAGCAGTCCAGATTCATCTCCTGGAACGCATTCAGCAGGAAGCGGCGCCGCTGGTCATAGGACTCGCGCATATGCTTCACATCTTCATCACCGTTGCGCAAAGCCTCCACTGCAGCGTACTGGCTGGTGGTCGGTGCGCACATGATGGCATACTGATGAATCTTTAACATCTGTTTTAAGATGATCTCCGGCGCGCAGGCATAGCCCAGACGCCATCCGGTCATGGCAAAGGCCTTGGAGAAACCGTTGATCAGAACGGTACGCTCCTTCATGCCCGGCAGCGATGCGATGGTCACATGGTCTTCCTTCGCGTAGGTCAGCTCCGAATAGATCTCATCGGAAATCACAAACAGGTCTTTCTCGATAACGATCTCCGCAATTTTTTCCAGGTCTTCCCGCTCCATAATGGCACCGGTCGGGTTGTTCGGGAACGGCAGCACCAGGATCTTGGTCTTCGGGGTAATCTTTTCCAGTAATTTCTCCGGGGTTAAGCGGAAGCGGTCTTTCTCCTCCAGCTCAATCGGCACCGGAACACCGTCTGCCAGCACACAGCACGGAGTGTAGGAAACATAGCTCGGCTGCGGGATCAGCACTTCATCCCCCGGGTCGATCATGGCGCGCATAGCCGCGTCAATGGCCTCACTGCCACCTACCGTCACCATAATCTCATGGTCCGGGTCATAGCAGACGTTGCAGCGGCGCTCCAGATAGTTGTGAATCTCGATTTTCAGATCTTTTAAACCTGCGTTGGAAGTGTAAAAGGTACGTCCCTTTTCCAGGGAATAGATGCCTTCCTCACGGATATGCCAAGGCGTATCAAAATCCGGCTCGCCCACACCAAGGGAAATCGCATCCTTCATCTCACTTACAATATCAAAAAACTTCCGGATCCCGGACGGCGGGATGGAAACGATCTTTTCATTTAACGGGTTTCTCACGGTGTAATCAGCATCCTTTCATCCTGGACCTCATCGCAGAGAACGGTTCCGTGGTCCTTATATTTTTTCAGTACAAAATGGGTTGCAGTGCTTAAAACGGAATCCAGCGGAGCCAGCTTGTCGGAAACAAACTGCGCTACCTGGCGCATAGTCTTGCCCTCGATAAATACGGTGAAATCGAACGCGCCGGACATTAAGTACACGGCATTGACCTCGCTGTACTGGTAAATGCGCTCCGCGATCTTGTCAAAGCCCATGCCGCGCTGGGGAGTTACTTTTACCTCGATCAGCGCAACCACTTTTTCCTCGCTGGTGTTGTCCCAGTTGATCAGGGTGTGATAACCACAGATAATGTGTTCTTTCTCCATCTCGGCAATCTCATTGGCGACCGCGACTTCGCTCTCCCCTAAAAGAATCGCCAGGTCATGGATATCGATTCTGCTGTTCTTTTCGATTACCGCCAAAATTTTCTCTCTCATGTTTTGATTGCCTCCTTGTATAGTTGTATATATGTGGAATCTCGATTTTTTCAGGCGAAAAAATCAGGAATCACTTTCGTTATTTCATCGGGCTGCGGACGCTCCAGAAAGCCCCGGCCCTCCTGCACGATCATTTCCCGTGCAATGCCTTTCTTGACCCGGCCGATGACCTGGGCCGGAATATTTTTTTCTGCCAGTGTGCGGACAAGCTGCCCGCCGTTGTCTGCAGTTAAAAGCACACAGCCCTGGCTGTAAAGGCGGTACGGATTTAGCTCCAGCCGCTCACAGACCTCCACCGTCTCCTGACGCATGGGAATCTGGCGCAGATAAAATTCCACGCCGGTCTCATAAGCGCCGGTCAGGTTCCAGATGGCAGTTAAGATGCCACCCTCGCCCGCCGGTTCCCACTCGGCGGCGCCGCAGGCACGCCAGAACTCCGGACTTATCGCGCAAAGCGGCGCATCCTCTGCAGGATTCTCTGCGTCCTGTAATGCTGTCTGTGTTCCAGGCACCGCAGCCTGCCTCCCATCTCCCGCGGCTTCCCGCAAAAGATACCGGCTGCAGCCTGCAATCTCTTCCATATATTCATTGGAAAACCAGCGGGACAGTTTTTCTTTCTCTGCCTCCGCCAGTTTCACCGTTCCCGCGAGTCCCGCATAGCCCGCCACCACCAGATCCTGTCCGGCATGCAGAAGGCCCGTGTTCTCGCGCTCAATCCTTCGCATCATATGATTTCAAACCTTTCACCGCGGATTCCTGTGCCCGCAGGCACATCTGACCGCTTCTACTGCCGCACTTGTTCCAAACTTGCGCTCTTTTACTGCTCCCCAGGACCATCCGTCACCGGAGCTGGTGCTTCTGCCGGTGCGGATCCCGGACCGCCGGAGGAACTCTCTGACGGCTGGCTCACCACGCCAGGACCAACTACCTGGCTCTGGGACGGCTGCGGTGCGGCAGTCTCTGCCGGTGCTGCCTGTTCCGGTGCGGTCTCCGACGGTTGTGCCGGAATCTGGCCCGCTGCCGGAGCAGCTGGCTGCGCCGGGGCTGCCGGACCTACCAGAACAATCGCCTTGGACGGATTGTAAGTATCCGTATGCAGAATGGTGCGCTCTTTCTCCACGCCGTCTACTGTTACCACTTTCCAGAGTCTGGACTTATAACCGATATGCGCGGACTGGACCTGTTTGGTCTGGCCCGGCTTTAAGGAATTGTCCACCTTGCGCTGCGGCTCGCCCGGATCCGTCTTGCTTAAGGTCTCAGAAATGTATTCCACCTTCCGGTTTGCCGGACGGGTCTCCTTGCCATAAATCGTAAAGGTCAGGGTCTTGCCCGCCGTGGTTCCCTCAATGTAAATCGGGGTGCTGTAATTATTGGTAATCTTAATATCTTTATAAGTACCGGCAATGGCCGCATCCATGGATGGCTTTACATAGGTAACGATCATGGAATGATTCTGCCGCTGGGTAATCTCCAGCTCTGCCGCCAGTGACGCATCGTACAGCGTTGTGGCGATCTGGCACACGCCGCCGCCCACACTGTCTACGACCTGCCCGTTCTCGTAAGCCGCTGCCGTAAAGTAACCATTCTCAATGGTAAACGGATGCATGCACTCATAACCGGATAACGTCTCCCCCGGCATCAGCACATGGCCATTGATCTTGGATACGCCATTCGCGATATTGCCGGAACGGGATGCCCCGCTGCTGGCATAGGCCGTGGTACAGGTACCCAACACATCGGAAATAGACTCCAGATCTGCTTTTTTGATCTTCGGCTGCTGCTCACTTACGACCGCATCCACAGAAACTGCTGCACCGTTTTCCTTTTCCAGCGCCTTGTTTAACGCGTCTATGGTGGCCTTTACATCTACCGCCATACCACTCTGCTCCGGTGTAATCTCAAACTTTCCGTTTACACGGGTGATGGCCGCATCCTGCGGCTCGCCCGGCAGGCCGGAACACTGTTCTTCCACAAAGGCCTGAACCACCGTCTCATCGACTCCGGCTTCCAGAGAAATGTGCACCGGTTCTTTTTCCAGATCCTTGCGCTCCATGTACTGGCGGATCAGGCAGCCGCCTGCGGCATACTCCTCCGCCTCCTGCAGCGCGTCCGTGTTTGCGCACGCATAGCCAAGATCTTTGGCTGTAGTCTCTACTTTGTTTCCCACTACATCAAGCGTTATGCTGCGTTCTTCCAGAGCAGAAACATAGGACGCAAATTTCTCCTCTGCCTGCTCCTTTGTCAGTCCGCCCAGCGCAAAATCACCTGCGTAAATGCCCTCCGGAAAGGTTTTTTCTTTCGCGTAAGCCGGAAATGCAAACACACTTCCAAGTATTGCTGCAAAGGCCAGGCCTCCCAGCGCACTCCACTTTTTCATCATTGTCTCCCTTTGTCTGCATTCTGCTGCAACGCTGTGTCCGCGCGCTTTTGCCTGTGTTCCAGGACGTTTTACATCATGACAGATAATGCCATCGGAGCTACCATAGCCACGATCAGGATTACGATCACAACGCCCATGATAATGCGGGCTTTTTTATTGTTATGCATGTTCATCATAATAAAATTCACCTCTTCTTAAATTCTAAAAAGATTGCCCGCCGTTTATTTCTGCGGGCAGATCCATGTTTTTACTGTACTGAATTACCGAATTCTTCCGTACTGGGATATGATCTTATCGGTGATACGGGAGATCTCATTCCTGCTCAGATAGTCAATCTGCACAGGTAAATCTATTTTATGATATTTTAGTAAATACCGCAAGTCCTCTTTTTGCTTTTTGGAAGCCGGCTGTTCCCGTTTTACCTTGTAGATCAGCGGCTTCGCGGCGAAGACCTCCGGAACTTCTGCCCCGTGTTCTTCCACCAGCTTCTGATAGAGCCGGTGGGCGTCAAGCGCATCGCCCAGCGCCCGGTGGGCACTCTCCTGCTGAAGTCCGTAAAAGGCACAGGCCGCGCCAAGGCGCTTGCTCTCCTCCGCCGGCATAAAACGGCGGCAGATTGTCAGGGTGTCAATGCCAGTTTTTTCAAACGACATCCTCTGATTCACGGCAGCCCGTTTGACAAAGCTGTAATCGAAAATAACGTGATGTCCGAGCAGCGGAAGTTCTCCACAGAAAGTAAGAAATTCCTCAAGGATATCCACAATATCCGGCGCGTCTTTCAACATATCCCCGCTGATGCCGGTCAGCTCCGTAATCCGCTCCTCCAGCTCCCGGTGCGGATTCAGCATGGTGTGGAAGCGGCCGGTTTCCTGTCCGTTTTCCACGCGCACTGCGCCGATTTCGATGATCTTGTCCTGTTTGGGATTCAGGCCGGTGGTTTCTAAATCCAATGCAATATAGCTGTTTGAGATCTGCACATCCTGCTTTGCAGCTTCCTGCACTGCGATTTTCCGGGCAGGCCCATGTTCTTCTGTTGCTGTATTCTGCTCATTCATCATACTTCCGTTCTCCCCAGCACTGTCACGTTCGCGTTATGGTTCAGCCGGTCTTTCTCCCGGTAATCAAACAGCAGAATCTCTCCAGACCGCAGCACCTCTGCATGTACCTGGGTTCCCAGGGTCCGCAGTTCCGGAACCAGTCCACGGATTTCTTCTTTATAAGGGGCCTGCGGCAAAGCAAAGGACGGGCGGCTCTTTGCGTTTTCCCGCAGATACAGATCACACATCAGAGCATCCTCGAACTGTCCCATCCGTTCGGACTCCACTTTCTGGCTGATCAGGTCATGGAAAATTTCATAGCGGGCCAGCCGGCTATGGTTCAGGCCCGTCAGGTTCCGCTCATCGTAATACCGCGCCATATACTCATACATGGCAAACGCACCGTCAAACTCCTGTTCAAACAGCTTTAAGGTCCGCAGGAACTGGCGGCTGTTGTAGTAGACCTCCACCATATCCTCCACACCTTTTAAGCGGAGCACATCGCTGTACGGCAACCACTTTGTCGACAGGACCTCATACGGTGCCTTTCCCCGGTACTGTAAATCATACTCCTGCACCTTCTCATACATGTAGGAACCCTTTAATACTTTCAGGAATCCGAGCTGAAACTGCTCCGGCTCCATGGAATAGACCTCATTGAAGGACCGTTCAAAGGACTCGTAATCTTCAAACGGAAGCCCCGCGATCAGATCCAGATGCTGATGTACATTCTTTCCGGCATTGATCCGCTCTACCACATAACGAAGCCGTTTCAGATCCATTTTCCGCCGGATTGCCCGGATCGTATCCGGGTTGGTACTCTGCACGCCAATCTCCAGCTGGATCAGTCCCGGCCGCATGCGGCTGATCAGCTCCAGCTCTTCTTCATCCAGCAGATCTGCCGTAATCTCAAAATGGAAGTTGGTCACCCCATTGTCATGTTCCAGAATATGCTTCCAGATTGCCATGGCATGACTCTTTTTCGCATTAAAGGTCCGGTCTACGAACTTCACCTGAGGTACTCGTTTTTCCAGAAAGAAATCCAGCTCCGGCAGCACCAGCTTCAGATCCCGGAACCGAACGGACTTGTCGATGGAGGACAGGCAGTAACTGCAGGAAAACGGACAGCCGCGGCTGCTCTCGTAGTAAACGATGCGGTTCTCAAACCCTTTTAAGCTCGGATACAGAAACGGAATCCGACTCATGTCCATGACCGGACGGATGGGCTGGTCACAGATGGTTCCATCCTCACCGTGGTAGGTCAGGCCTGCAACCTGGGACATGCGATGCCAGAAGGCTGATACCCATGCAGCCTCTGGCCAGTTCTGCAATTCCGGCATCCGGCCGGAATCTGCCACGGTCTCAGTTCCCATGTTCTTCTGCTCGTTCCACCCCAGGCTATGCATCTGTTTTAGGCTCCGCACCGTGCATCCCAGCGTCCGGTAACATTCCAGAAGGGCAGCGAACATCTCCTCGCCTTCGCCCTTCATGACGCCGAACACCTCCGTCTCCCTTGAAAGAAGCTCCGGCGCGTCATAGGAAACCTCCGGGCCGCCCAGCCAGATATCGGCCTCCGGCAGCACCTTGTGAATGTCCCGCACCAGATCCAGCGCATAGGCAATATTCCAGATATAGCAGGAAATTCCCACCATGTCCGGCTTTCTCCGGTAAATATCCTCCAGAATCAGTTCCATCTGGTTGTTGATGGTGTACTCTGCAATTTCCACCTGCATGCTACAGCCCGGTTCATCCTGCTGCCCGGTTATCGAAATCTCTGCAGCACCGCTGTCCGCATGTTCCCTCTCTGCAAAGAGCGCACAAGGGAGACCATCCTCCCGCAGATTCTGGTCTCCCTGCACCGGTTCTGCCGCGCCCTGGGACTCGGCAAACATTTTTAAACTGTACACTCCCGGGTTGGAGTGAATGTATTTGGCATTGATCGCCGTGAGTAAAAACTTCATATCCTATACGTCAATCTCAATCTTTCTTCCGGTCTGGTCGTACTGGTAATACCGCACGCCTGCCGCGTTCAGCATGCGTTTGGAAGCCCGCACGGACGGAGAATCCGGATATTTATCTTCCTTATAAATAATGGTCTTAATTCCCGCCTGAATAATGGCTTTCGCGCACTCATTGCAGGGAAAAAGGGTTACATAAATCTTACTGCCCTCCAGGCTTCCGCCCCGGTAATTTAAGATGGCATTCAGCTCACTGTGGGTCACATACAGATATTTTGTGCTGTACGGATCATCCGCCTCCTGCTCACGTCCCCAGGGAAATTCGTCATCGGAACAGCCCTTCGGAAATCCATTGTATCCCATGGACATGATCTTGTTGTCCTCGCTGACAATACAGGCACCCACCTGGGTGTTCGGATCCTTGGAACGGCGGCCGGATAAGTCCGCCACACCCATAAAATATTCGTCCCAGGAAATATAATCTGTACGTTTCTTGGAATTGCTCATAGCACGCTTCCTCCCATCTCTTTTTCTTTTGCCGTTTGTCCTCTGTCTACCCACACACCTTCTATTCTGGTCTGGCCTGAAGCACGGTCAAACCAGTCTTTTGCTTCTATCCCTGCCGTTTCACACCTTCAGCACATGATAGCCTGCCGCTTTCGTCAGCCGGTTCATGATAGCCTGTCCCAGGTGATCTTTGGAAAAGCTTTCTGAATAAATGCAGTCCACATCCAGATCGTCAAACTCTCTCAACACGGCAAACAGGTTATGGGCAATGGTTTCCTCCTTTGCCCGAAGTCCCACGCTGCGGACTTCTCCCTGCGGGAAACGGTCTTTTGTTTCATCGGTACAGATCACGCCAACCTTTTTGCCCTCTGCCAGTTTTTCTTTCACCAGCGCATTGATGGTTTCCACCACCTTATCTGTCTCGCCTTCTACCAGCTGCAGGTCCGCATGGGGCGCATAATGGCGGTATTTCATGCCCGGTGCCTTTGGCCGCAGGTCTGCGCTCGGTGGCGCCTGAATCGCCGGATCAATCTCCACTCTGCCAACGGTCTCCCGCAGCATCTCCATGGTAATGGCACCCGGACGGAGCAGAGTCGGAACATCGCCAGAGACATCCACAATGGTGGACTCCACACCGATCCCCACCGGACCGCCGTCCAGGATCATCTCAATTTTGCCTTCCATATCCTGCCATACATGCTGGGCCGTGGTCGGGCTTGGACGCCCGGAGGTGTTGGCGCTCGGCGCTGCCACCGGAACTCCCGCCAGCTTAATGAGCCGGTTTGCCACCGGGTCGCTTGGCATACGGACTGCCACCGTATCCAGACCACCAGTCGTTCCATAAGGCACAATATCACTCTTTGGAAATACCATGGTGAGCGGGCCCGGCCAGTATGCTTCCGCCAGTTTTCTTCCAGCTTCCGGAATATATGCCACCAGCGGCTTTAACTCCTCCAGACAGGAGATGTGCGCAATCAGCGGATTGTCGGACGGGCGGCCTTTCGCTGCGTAAATCTTCTTGGCCGCAGCCTCATCCAACGCGTTGGCACCAAGGCCGTACACCGTTTCCGTCGGAAACGCCACCAGGCCGCCATCACGTAAAATCTGCGCTGCCTCTGCCAGTTCCTCATCTTTAATCTGTTTTGTATCTTCTATTTTTACCAGTTTTGTATTCATAGGTTTACCTTCTTTGCAATTGCGCTTTTATCGGTACAATGATTCTGCCTTATCATAACACAAGACGCCCTGCGGTGCAAGGCACACCGCGGGGCGTCAGAATAAACTCTGTGTCAAAAATCATTCCCATTCACACACTGCTCTAGGCGTTGACACGTTTGCTGTTCTTTGCGGTTTTCTGATGGGTTCCCACACTGTGGATCAGAACGCTGACGCGCTTGTAAACCAGAGAGGTAACCACAGATACCACAATACCCTTTACCAGGTTGAACGGTCCTACACAGAAGAATGCGAAGGTCCATACACTTCCCACTGCCGGGTTGATAGCAGCACCTGCTGCCAGAATGGTCTCCATCGGCATAAAGTTGGAGTAGAACGGAAGCATCACCAGTGCATTGGCTACCACGCCGACTGCTGCCATTAAAACCGTTCCCACAACCAGACCGGTCATAGCGCCTTTGCGGGTATGAGAGATCTTATAGATCAGTCCTGCCGGAATGACCATGGAGCAGGAAATAACCAGGTTCGCGAACTCACCTACAAATCCGGTGCTGGTCGGCTTTAATACCAGCTTTACCAGAATCTTTACTACTTCCATAATAGCTCCGGCCACCGGTCCCATAGCAAAGGTACCGATCAGCACCGGAACCTCGCTGACATCCAGTCCGTAAAAGCTCGGTGCCAGAAACGGAAGCGGAAATTCAAAGAGCATCAGCACACCGGCCAGTGCGCCGAACATTCCCATCAATACCACATTTTTTGTTGTAAGCAGTTTTTCTTTCATGTCTTTTCCTCCTGAAATTTTGTATTTAAGTTCATCATTCAGAGGAATCGTGTGTGGCAGAGGAGTGGAAATAAAACAAAAATCCCCCGGATATCTCTATCCGGGGGTGTTCAGTCATTCATGCCGCTCTCACGGAGGCTCCGCGAAAGTCTTCACACAATTTCTTCTCTCATCCAGACTATACTGTCGGTTTTGGAATCTCACCAAATCAGCTGCTGAAAAGCAGGTCGCGGACTGTAACCGCCGGTGGGGAATTGCGCCCCGCCCCGAAGAACTTATCGTTGACTTAACTATAGTACATCTCTTTACAAAAATCAAGCAGATTTCTCTCCATTCAGGAATTCCATAATTCCCATATGAAGTGTCCAGGCCAGCCGGTCCTGATATTCCTCCGCATTCAGATCGGCTGCCTCCTTCCAGTTGGATAAAAAACCGCATTCTACAATCACGATTGGCTGTTTTACATGTAAAAGAAGATAGTAATTTCCATTGGGCTTTGCCTGTCTGGTATTCCTCTCCCCTAATACATAATCAAAGCGCCTCTGCAGAATTTCTGCGAGGCGCTTTCCTCTTTCGGATGTTTTGTAATAAAAGACCTGGCCGCCGGATATAGGTTCCTGATGATAGCTGTTCTGATGAATGCTCACCACCAGATCCGGATCCGCTTCCGTGATCTTTTTGCAGCGGTTTTTCATGTCCGCCATTTTTTTGCTGCTGTCACGTTCCGTATAAAGACCCCGGTCATCTTCCCTGGTCATACATACTTCCACACCCTCCGCTTCCAGATACGCCTTCAGCCGTTTCGCGATCTGCAGGTTAATCTCTTTTTCCAGGCTTCCATCCACACCAATCTTGCCCGGATCGAAACCGCCATGACCGGCATCTAAGACAACAACCGGAGGGCGGCTCTTCGCCATCACTGCCTGCCCGGACACCATTAGTCCCGCCTGCCGGGATACCAGAAATACGGCTACGAGGAGCATGACTGCCATCAGAAGTTCTGGTATTCTCCGGCCTTCTTCCTTCTGTTTTTCTGCTTCTGTCTGCCAATTGTGCCAGATCCATCCATCTTTTTTCACCTTACCGCTCCAGATTCCACTTTTCCTGTAAAATATATGATTCCGGAGCTTCGAAAAAAACATCGTCTTTTCATTTATCATAAAGCAGCCTGACAGCAGACAATATTTATTCCACTTCCAGCCGGTTATAATTCCGAACGCCGTCTTCCAGAATATACTGGAAATAGTCGCCCTGCTGGGTTGCCATGCCTGCGTCCTGCCAGAGCGCGTAAGCCGGATCATTCCGAACCTGATCCTGTACCTGATACGCCGTTCCCTGATAATAATGGTATTTTAACAGGGAATACAGCTGAGCCATCTGCTCCCGCTCACTGTCTGAAACCTCTGGCACTTCCCTCAGTGCCGCCACTGCCTGGTTATAGAAAACCCGCCGCAAAAACGGGGTCTGAAATTCCTTGAAATCCAGAAGCTCCGGCTCTGTCTGTCCGTTTTTCTTCGCCCACGCTTCCACATCCAGAGATCTGGTCCGATAAAGAAAACTCCGGTCATCCCGGTAGGTCAGGATCGCGTACTTGCAGGATGGCGTTGCCAGTGACGCAGTTACCATCTCCCATACTCCACGGTTTTCATCGGACCGTTTACAGTGCTGCACATGCAGATGTCCGCTTAAAAACAGCGGTACATCCCATGTTTCCAGAAGATCCACAAACTGTTCACTGTGTTCAATGGTACATTCATCTACATAGATCTCGCTCTCATCCAGCAGGTTATGATGGGCAATGGGAATGATCTCCACACCGGCATCCCAGGCTGCTTCTAACTGCTGTTCGATCCATTCATAGGTTGCCTCGGAAATAGCTCCGCCAACCTTATTCACCGGACTGTACTGGCAGCTGTCAATCATGAGGAGCCAGGTGTTTTCATCCAGCTCATACAGATAACTCAAACTGTTCGGATCCTCACTGGCCGCTTCATCATAGCCAAAGGCCTGGTAAATCTGCCTGAATTCCTCCGGGGTCGTATACTCTGCCGGAAGTCTTTCCTCTCCCTCGTAGCGCGCCGCCTGGCGGTTATTGATATCATGGTTTCCCGGAATAACAAGAACCGGAATTCCGTTATTCTCCACCCGGTGAAGCTTTTCCGCCAGATCCTTATGGCTGGCCTTCTCGCCGTTTAATGTCAGATCTCCGCTTAAAACCAGTGCATCCGGCCGCAGCTTCACCACCTCATCCAGAAACGCATCGGTGATCTGGTCAATATACGTTACTACCTTGCCGTCACCATACTCTACCATTTCCTGAAAGCACGGCCCGCCATCGGTCAGGGAATCAGAAAAGTAATGGATATCCGTACCCAGCATGATATTTTCCACCCATCCGCCGTCTTCTGCCTTCGGAAGCGGTCCGGAATCTTCCACAATTTCTGTCTCCTGCGTTTTTTCCTGATGCTTCAGGTCTTCCCCCTTTTCATCACCGGAAGAAGTTTCGGCTGCGGACGCATCTGTTCCGGCCTCACTGTTCTGTTCCGTTTCCCTGCTTTCTTCCTGGCTTTCTTCCGATACTTCCGTCACAGCCGCCGGATTTTCCCTCTGACATCCACTAAGCAGCGCCGCTGCAGCCAGAACAGGCAGAAAGGCAGATAAAATCTGCCTTCTGCCTCCCAGTCTCTTTTTCATATCCATCACCCTTTCCAAACCATCTCGCGTTTAAAAGCAGAACTACGGCAGTTTCACGATATCCCAGACATCTGCTGGTTCCAGGCCAAGGCGCCAGCAGGCAACACCCGCCAGGCCATTGTCCCGAATCAGCTGCATCTTCAGTTCCAGGGAACGCTCCTCTTCCATCCAGATTTCGTAGTTCACTCCGTCTTTCTCCAGTTCTCCGTAATACTGGCCAAGGTCGTCCTGCCAGTACAGTTCCACCTGATTGGTTTCTACCCATTCTTTGGCACTGGAGATTCCCACGGACTGGGAACTGGTTCCCAACGCATCCTCTTTCCAGATACGGGTATAAAACGGAATTGCGCTGATCAGTTTTTCCTTCGGTACCTGCTTTAACAGATTCGTAATGCCCTGTCTCTCATAGCCGATGGACGCGACCGAACCGGCCTCTCCGCCTGCGAAATGCTCGTCATACCCCATCATGACCACATAATCCGCCACGCGTCCCTGCTCTGCCCAGTTGTAAAACGCGGAATAAGAAGACGGCACATAGGAATCAATGGATAAGACCAGGCCTGCCTTTCTGCAGTCCACAGAAAGTTCCCGGATAAACTGTACATAATGAGGTCCCGCGGAAGCCTTGATTCCCTCCACATCCAGGTTGATGCCGTCAAATCCGTAGGTCCGGGCATCCTTCATCAGAGAGGCGATCAGCTTCTTTCTGGCCGCCGTACTGGCAAACAGAACCTCTGACTGTACATTGTCTCCTTTGTTGAAATTATCCAGCACGGCCCATACCTGCATGCCCAATGCATGAGCCTGATCTACATAATTCTTATCCGCAAGGGACTCGTAATTTCCATTGTTGTCCGTCAGCATGAACCAGGTCGGCGCGATCACATTCACGCCCTTTGTGGCAGATATCAGGGTCTGCATTGCCTGGTTTGCGGAAAGGTTTGTCACCTGATGCCATACCAGCACCACTGGCTCGTCCATAGAGATACTGGTGTATTCCGGCTCCTGAAATGTGCTGACCAGAGTTCTTGCTTCCGTTTCCTTCAAACGCCGGTTCGGCAGATACCCGACCTGGCCATCCTCCGTCCGTACCCGGCTCCAGTTTTCCAGCTGCTCCAGGACGGTCACCTCTGTCCCGGACAAAACTTCTGTGATCAGGGCACTCTTTACCCCTCCCCGGATTCGCAGCGCGGTGTTCTTCTTCACCTTTGCAAGCTGCTGTGGTTCCCATGTGGTATCTACAAAAACTCTGTGTACCCCGTCCGTATCAAAGGCCTCAATGCGCACATTGGTATAGGTACTCACCAGACTGGAAAGCAGCCACACAGTTCCGTCCTGCTGTACCAGCAGCGGCTTTCCGCTGCTTCCCATGGTTTCTTCATTTGCATACACGATCTGGTCCGGCAGTGTGTAGATCAGCTGGCTGTTTTCCTCATCCCAGTAGAACCGCTCATTAACTGCCTCGTCAACCCAGTTGACTGGCAGATAAACCTGGCCGTCTATATACCGGCCTTTCACGCTCTCTTCCCGTTCACTGTTCAGAAAGACTGCAACCTCGTTCCCGCTGGCCTGATACCACTCACTCTGATCCACCTGCTCTTTTGATGGTTTGTACTTCCGGTATAAAATAAATCCCGCCGCTGCCCCCGCAGCAAGCACGATTGTCAGTATCACAGTCAGTACTGTTGTCAGAAATCTTTTCATCTGCCGTATCTCCTTACTGGTATTCTTATCTCCCAGTATAGCATAAATCTGACACGGCTTCTCTTAAATTTTCCTGATCTTTTTTCTTTTCCCGGGCTGAATCGGGGATTCTCTTTTTTCTTTATCTGTGATACACAATATCAAAGTGGATTTCTTTTAACCGTCTGGCTTTCATATAGTCTTCTGCTTCTTCATTCACCCCCTCGCCCTGAGGATCTTCCTGCGGAATATCCTCCAGAATATAATCCCCCATATAGAAACTGCCGTCCTCACGAACCTCAAACAGCTTTTCCCACGTTGCGTCGCTGGCATCCACTCCGTCGATCAGAACGCGGATTCCACGTTTCTGGTAGCGCTTCAGGCCTTCCACGTAAACCTGTTTTCCTTCGCTTTTTTCATTCTCCTGTACGGTCATATCATACCTCTTTTCTGCAAAACGGCATCCGTTATTTCCAGAAGGTTTTGCGTGACACATTTTCTGCTGCAGTTCAGGCACAGTGAACCGCAGTCATTTTCTTCCACTTGTATAAAATACGGTGCCGCCCGCATTTTTACCGATTCTCCAGTCCTTATTGCATTTTGCCCGGCCCCCGCCGCGTGAACAATAAGTCCTCAAAGCACGGTATTTCTTCTCTGGTAATGCGAAATGCATCTGCTGAAGCCGGAAGTCTCTGCAGTCTGCAATGAAACAGCTTTTCTATTTCTCTTCTGGTATCTTCTCCGCCCGAAGCAACAGCCATTTTCCAGCTTTCATCCCTGTTTCCCGCCTGCTCCAGCACTTCCAGAAATGCTTCCGCCTTCCATTCATTTAACGATCCCACCAGGATTTTTCTGTCACAGCGCGCACACTCACACAGGCTGCTCTCTGTTGCTTCTCCGTAATCCAGAATAATGTAATGATAGTCTCTGCCCAGACAAAACGATAGCACCGACGGATCTGCCATTTTGTAATAATCCACTTCCATAATCCGAAACACTTCCCATTTATTCCGGCTCTGGTCCGTCTCCTGCCGTTCTTTTCCGGCAAAACGCCCTATCCTTTCAAAATCACCGTGATCGTTCCACTCTAACAGCGCTGTCTTTTTTCGTTTCACTCCCGTCAGATAATTCGCCAGGGAAACCGCCAGATGACTGGTTCCCACTCCCCGGCCACAGCCGGTCAGGCCAATTACACGAACCCGGGTTCCTGACAGGCTTACCGGAGTTTCTTTTTTCTTTCCCCAAATACGTTTCGCGACGTGTCTCCTCCCTGTCCAAACCACCGGTTCCAGATAAGCCGGTACACACAGTCCGATTCCCGGCTTCCTGTAAACGGATTCTCGAAATACGACATCCTCAGTCCTTCTGCGCATGGCTGTTTCTGTCGAAAAGACAAACTTCCACAAAACAGATTATAAATGACGCTCAGGCCCCTCACAGATTCACATAACCCTGCTGCCTCTTCAGAGTTTTCCCATTCCCATGGTTTTCCTCCGCATATAAGCAGGTATCCGTCTGCGTTTTCCTGCGTCAGCAGGTCCGGATCCGCACCGCAGTCCAGAATGCGGATCCGGTATCCGGACGGTTTCCATTCCACTGCCTCGCCATAGCAGGGAAGCATGGGCGTTTTCCAGATACGAAACACACCACTTGAATCTGCCCTGGCTCCACGACACTCTGCCAGCTGGCGTACCGCGCCGGATTCATTAAATTCTTCGTAAACCGCTGACATTCCGCACTTTTGCAGATATGCCACCAGTCCCATAGCAATGTGGGTTGTTCCCACACCGTGACGGCTGCCCGCCACGGCAATCACCAGAGACTCCTCCATACACTTTGCACCATGTTGAAATACACCATTTTCTGACTGATCCCAAAGTTTTTGCAACGCTTTTTCCAGTTCCTCTGCGGTCTGAAACCGTCTGTCCTTCTCTTTCTGCAGACACTTTCGAATCAGACGCATCAGACGCCGTTCGGTTATTCCTGATAATTTCACCTGCTCCGGCCGGACCTGTTCTCCCGTGAAATGTCCTGTCAGCATGTAATGGAGGACAGCACCAATGGCATAAATATCGGTTCTTCCATCTAAAACATCTCCCGTATACTGTTCCGGCGCCGCGTAGCCAGCCGTTCCGTAACGTTCTGCCAGACGTTCTGCTTCATCCGCGTAAACTGCATGATCAAAGTCGATCAACTTGATTGTGTTTTTATAAAGTAAAAGATTTTTGGGTTGTAAATCAAGATATAAAACAGGGGTAGGCATTATTGAATGCATGATATGTACCAGATGGCAAATCTGAATTCCGTACCGGATCGTCATTGCCGATGAACAATGTCCCGATTCACGGATCAGGGCATATAAAGAATCTCCTTCGAGATACTCCTCAATCAGGTAGCTGTACTGCTCATCTTCTGCCAGGTCATATACGATTGGTATCGCCTGGTCACGAATCCCCTTCAGTATCAGCGCTTCTTTTCTAAACAGTTCGTAGTTAACAAAGGTCTTTGGAACCCTTTTAATGGCGCGGTATTCGTCAAGCTCCATGTGCCTTGCCAGAAATACTGTGCCGCTTCTGCCGCAGCCAAGTACACGGCACAACCGGTACTTTCCGAATAAAATGGTATCCGCTGTTTTTCTCCTCCTTCCCTGTACTTGTCTCTGTGATGCTATTGTAATCTGAATAATGCCATCTGACAAGGATATCCATCTTCAAGGTTCGACAAAATTCGCCAAATGGGTAAGAATCACAGTTCTGCCACCATGGTATCATACGACATTTTCAGTTCAGAAAATTCCTGCCTGTGAACTGTAACACATACTTCTTAACATTTCCTGAAATTTTCACATAGGAATTGATATTTTCCCATATCATATACTATAATTAGAGTAGGAAAGCAGATTCTTTTTTCTGTTTTCTCCTGAATTTCAAATTGAAAGGAGTGATCTTATGAAAATTGAACGAATCAATGAAAACCAGATCCGGTGCACACTGACCAGTCTTGACCTTAGTTCCCGCAACTTAAATCTGGGTGAGCTTGCTTATGGAAGTGAGAAAGCCCGCAGCCTGTTTCGTGAGATGATTCAAAAGGCCTCCAATGAAGTTGGCTTTGACGCTGAAGATATCCCCCTGATGGTGGAAGCTATTCCACTGTCCGGTGAAAGCGTGATGTTAGTCATCACCAAGATAGAGGATCCCGAGGAACTGGACACCCGCTTTTCCAAATTCTCCCCTCTTTCCGAGGATGGGGCTGAAAATCTCTGGGGCGGCCTCGCGAATGAACTGTTAGAGGGCGCTGACGGACTCATGGAACTGTTTAAGCAGAATATGCTCGCGGCAAACGCGCCGGCTACTTCCGGTTCCTCCGACACAGCCACACTGCAGACCCCGGATACTTCCGCAGACAAAATTCCGGCAGACGGTGTTCCATCCATTCAGACCCGCATCTACCGTTTTGGAAGCCTCGACCAGATTTCCGACGCGGCCAGGGCAACACAGTCGCTGGGAAACGTAGCCAGCAGGCTTTACAAAAAACCCGGAACCAGCCAGTATTATCTGGTTCTTTCCAGCCAGTCCGCTGACCCGGTTGTTTTCAGCCGTGTATGCAACCTGCTTGCGGAATACGGGGAAAAGATCCGGACCGATGCCGCAGGCGAAGCCTACTATCAGGAGCATTTTGAAGTCATTGTCGGATCAGACGCCCTGCAGAAGCTTGCACTGATCTGAATACAGAAACAAAAAAGCGAAGCACCATCTTACGATGGCCTTCGCTTTTTTATTTTTCGCATTTCCGCTTCTTATTTATCAGCCAGGATCTCATTGATACCATTTACCAGTGAGTCACAGTCAATGCCGTGAACCATGCATGCCTCTTCCAGAGACTCTCCCTGAGAAGACGGGCAGCCCAGGCAATGCATACCTGCACGCATTAAAATCGGGGCAATCAGATCGCTCTTCTGAAGCAGCTCGCCGATTAACATATCTTTACTGATCTGCATGTTAAATTCCTCCTTTTTGGATATACTACACTACACTATAATACTTTTCACCCAAATACGCAAGTAATATTCATGAATCACAGATAATGATAATTTTGTTCATTTTTGCTAAATCATAGTTCTTTTCTAGGAATTATTTTCAAATAGTTACCCAAAGCTAACCATGTATTGTACCTTATTTTATTCAAAAGTGCAATATTTTCCTCTTGAATATTTTTTCGATTTAGTATACAATGATGCTATCGAAATGATTATAGAATATTTAAGGAGGATATTATCATGGCATATGTAATTTCTGATTCTTGTGTTAGTTGCGGTACCTGCGAGAGCGAGTGCCCGGTAAGCGCTATTTCCCAGGGAGACAGCCAGTACGTTATCGACGCTGACGCTTGCATCTCCTGCGGTACCTGTGCAGGTGTTTGCCCGACCGGCGCTATCAACGAGGGTTAATTAAACACAACTCTTCAAATGCCTCTTCTGTATTTGCGGTACAGAAGAGGCATTTTTTGTTGCCATAACAGCCATACGCGGATATCTTATAGTTACAGAGAACCAATTACAACAACGAAAGGAGTTTTCCCATGACAAAGAAAAAACCTCTGATCGCCCTTACCCCTTATTTCAATATTGAGCGTGACGAACCTTATATGCGCCCGGCCTACTTAAAAGCCATTCGCGCTGTCGGCGGCACTCCGCTGATTCTTCCACTGGATCTGGAAGAGGAAGACCTCCAGCAGGTCGTAGACACCTTTGATGGTTTTCTCTTTACCGGCGGGCCAGATATTCACCCGTTTTATTTCGGTGAGGAAACCCAGGAAAACTGTGGCAATGTCTGCCTGCGCCGGGACCGTATGGAGATGGCCCTGTTAAAACTGGTCATGAAAACCGGCAAACCGGTTTTGGGCATCTGCCGCGGCATCCAGCTTCTGAATGTAGCACTGGGTGGTGATATCTATCAGGACATTCCAAGCCAGTTTCCACAGGATTTTCCCATTGCCCATACCCAGCCCTTTGACTATGTGATCCCATCTCACAAAGTCGAGGTGGTTCCCGGAACTCTGCTGGCACGCCTGACCGGCGGTGAAACCCTGCAGGTCAACAGCATGCACCATCAGGCCTGCCGTAAGATTGCCCCGGGACTTATCGCCTGCGGCCATGCCTCCGGCGGACTTACAGAAGCCATTGAAAAACCAGATTACCCATTCTTTCTCGGTGTCCAGTGGCACCCGGAATATCTGTGGGAACAGGATCCGGCCATGAGACAGCTTTTTGAAGCATTTGTAAAGGCGGCCCGCTGATCTGCGGCCCGCCTTTTTACCAGTCCTATTACAGTTTTTTTCCACTCCGCCCGAATTTCTTTTTTCGAAAAAACGGCATCCGGGCCGCTGCTGCCTCCGCTTTTCCTTTATTTTCCTTCTGATGCGCCCGCAGTGTCTCATCCAGAGCCTTAAAGCGCTCCTCCTCTTTCTCATCACTGATTCGCATCATATATTCCAGTTCCTGCACCATACGGTCATTCACCTGACGGCTGATTTCCTCGCTGAGCGCCTCATTATTCTGACGCATAGCCTGTCCGATGGCATTGCCGATGATGTGATTCATGAGCTGCTGGAACTGCTCCAGCTTTTCCTGCTGCGACATTACCGCAGGCTCTTCTTCCGTTCTGGCTGCTACCTCTGCCTTTCCCTCTCCATTCATATTCCTCTCCGCACTCTCCTCATTCATACTGTCACCCTCATCCGGTTTTTCCGGCGCTGCGTCCGCATTGCGATATCCCGTTCCAGGCTCCTTCCCCGCCTCATCCACACTGCGGTATCCTGTTCCCGGTATTTTCCTCGCCTCATCCGCATTGCGGTATCCCGTTCCCGGCGCTTCCTTCACTGTATCTGCATAGCGGTACGCCATTTCCGGCTCCAGCTGCACCGCACCGGCTGAGGCATGCCGCAAAATATCCACGGCGTTCTGCCGCAGCGCCTCATTTAAATCCAGATCTTTCTCCCCGGCCAGCATCCGCTTTAGCACCGGCTCAATCGCCTTTAACTGGTACCCCTTCTCCTTCAGTTCATTGATCTTTTGAAACATCTCAATATGCAGCTTTGTATAATACCGTTGATTTTTCCTGTCTCGCGGTATCTCCAGATGCAGCTCGTCCTCCCAGTAACGGAGCACATGATTCTCCACACCCACCAACCTGCCCGCCTGGGATATGGAGTAACGTCTTTCAGCCATCCTTTTCTCTCCTTAAGGTCTTTTCATAATTTCATTACAGCTTATTTAAATAGTATGAATCGTCCTTCAGAATTATGCTTAAGGGCAGAAAAAAAGAGATGCGGCATGTCAGCTGCATCTCCTTCCAGACATTCGGCTCTGGAATTCAGAACTTTACTTTGCCAGGTTCACAAACTTGGTAAACTCCGGCTGCCACAACAGATTTACGGTTCCTATTGGGCCGTTACGCTGTTTGGCTATGATTACCTCCGCAATGTTCGGGGTATCGGTATCTTTGTTGTAGTAATCGTCACGGTAAAGGAACATTACCACATCGGCATCCTGCTCAATCGCTCCGGACTCACGCAGGTCCGAAAGCATCGGACGGTGATCGGTTCGGGTCTCGCAGGCACGGCTCAGCTGTGACAGGGCAATGACCGGCGCGTTGATCTCGCGGGCCAGGGCCTTTAAGGAACGGGAAATCTCAGAGATCTCCTGCTGGCGGCTCTCACTGCTCTTGCCGCCGCTGCCCGTCATCAACTGCAGATAGTCGATGATGACCATACTCAGGCCGTATTCCAGCTTCATCTTTCTGCACTTGGAACGCAGTTCCGTGATGGAGATACCCGGCGTGTCGTCAATGATCATCTTGGAATTGCCGATGACGCCGATACCTTCCACAATAGCATCCCAGTCCGAGTCCGTCAGATTACCGTTACGAAGCTTCTGGGCGTCTACGTTGGACTCCATGGCCAGCATACGGTTGACCAGCTGCTCCTTGGACATCTCCAGGCTGAAGATCATGCAGGGCAAGCCCTTGCGGACTGCCACATGGTCTACCAGGTTTAAGACGAAAGCCGTCTTACCCATAGACGGACGCGCCGCAATCAGCACAAGGTCGGACGGCTGCATGCCTGAGGTCTTGTAATCCAGATCAATGAATCCCGTCGGGATACCGGTCACAGTACCCTGACTCTTGGATGCCGTCTCGATCTTTTCCAAGACATTTAACGCCACCTGGCGGATCGGCACAAAGTCACCGGAGTTCCGGTTCTGAAGCAGGTCGAAAATAGTCTTCTCTGTTCCCGCCAGAATCTGCTCCAGAGGCTCCTTACCCGCGTAACAGGTGTTGGCTATCTCCTCGTTGACCTTGATGAGCTTTCGCAGCACGGATTTCTCGTACACGATGTTCGCGTAGGAGCGGACATTGGCCGAGGTCGGCACCGTGGTAATGATGTCGCGCACAAATTCCAGGCTGCTGACCTCCGGCGGAACATCCTTCTCTTTTAGACGGTTCTGCAGGGTAATCAGATCGACCGGAGCGCCCTCATTGAACAGCTCCACCATGCTCTCAAACATAATGCCGTACTGCTGCTGGTAAAAATCCGATGCCGTGATGATTTCCGATGCGGCAATGATGGCATCCTTGTCCATCAACATGGAGCCGATTACCGACTGCTCCGCTTCCACACTGTGGGGAAGCACACGCTTCATCAATGCCTCATCCATAAAATCTTACGCCTCCGTTACTTTGACTGTCAGCTTCGCGATTACATCCTTGTGAAGTTTTACCGGAACCTCATGGTTTCCGAAGGTCTTGATCGGCTCCGGAAGAACCAGTTTCTTTTTGTCGATATCCAGCTTTAACTGATCTGCTGCCGCTGCCGCAATCTCCTTGCTGGAAATGGAGCCAAACGCTTTGCCGCCCTCTCCGGCTTTCATCTTCAGGGTCACGGAAACCTTCTCAATCTGCTCTGCCAGCTCTTTTGCTGCTGCCAGCTGCTCTGCCGCTACCTTTGCGGCGTTTGCCTTCTGAAGCTTTAAGTCATTTAAGTTTTTGGAGGTTGCCTCAACCCCCAGCTTTTTCGGCAGGATAAAGTTTCTTGCGTATCCGTCATTGACCTTTACAATCTGGCCTTTCTTTCCTAATGCCTTAACATCCTCTAATAATACGATTTCCATTATGATATATCTCCCTTCTGTAACATCTCATCGATAACCGCTTTCACGCGGTCTTTGGCTTCGTCCATACTGATGCCGGAAAGCTGTGCCCCGGCAATGGTACGATGTCCGCCGCCGCCCAGTTTCTCCATCATGACCTGAACATTGACCTCGTCAATGGAGCGGGCGCTCAAATAGATCAGGCCGTGGTACTCTGTCATGACCACGGAAGCCTTGATTCCCTTAATCTCAAGCAGTTCATTTGCCGCCTGCGCGCAGACAATGGTCGGGCTCGGAAGTCCTTCCGACGGGCATACGCCGATGGAAAATGCTTCGCGGTAAATCTCCGCGGAGGAAATTGCTGCTGCCCTTGCCTTGTAATCCTGCATATCATCCCGGAACAGCTTGCGCACACGGGTCACATCGGCTCCGTTGCGGCGCAGGAACGCTGCCGCCTCAAACGTGCGCACACCGGTCTGGTTGGTAAAGTTGTTTGTATCGATGACGATGCCGGCATACATGGCATCTGCCTCCGCAGATTTAATCTTAATGCCGTCCGCAATGTACTGCAGCACCTCCGCAACCATCTCACAGGCTGAAGACGCATACGGCTCCACGTAAGAGAGCACTGCGTTGCTGATGACTTCGCTGCTCTGGCGGTGATGATCCATCACGACAATGGTCTTCACCAGCTTTAAAAGCTCCGGCGCGTCCGTAATGCTGGGCCGGTTTACATCTACCACAACCAGCATAGTGCTGGCATCCACCAGCTCTGCCGCCTGTGCACCAGTTAAAAACAGATCCTCCGGATAATCCGGGTTATCCAGAAACCGGTTCATCATCGGCTGAACGGATGTGGTCACTTCATTGATAATGACATGAGCTTTTTTATTCAGTGCCGTGGCAATGCGGTAAATACCGATAGCAGAACCAAACGCGTCGCTGTCGCTTAACTTATGTCCCATAATCAGGATGCGGTCCTTTGTCTCCATAAGCTCCCGCATGGCATGTGCCTTAACACGGGCCTTGACACGGGTGGATTTCTCCTGCTGCTGGGATTTGCCTCCATAATACTGAATGCGGCTTCCATCTTTTACAACTGCCTGATCGCCTCCGCGGCCAAGGGCCATATCAATTGCCACGCGTGCGGAATCGTAATTCTGCGCATAGCTGTCCCCGTTCATGCCGATACCGATACTTAAGGTAACAGCCATCTCATTTCCAATGTTGACGGTCTTAACATCCTCCAGAATGGAGAAGCGTTCCTCCTGCATCTGTTCCATGTATTTCTGCTTCACGGCAAAGAAATACTTGTCCTTTTCAATGCTCTTTAAGATACCATCCACCGCGCCAATGTACTTATTGATCTTACGGTCGATCAGCGCAGTCAAAAGGGAACGGCGCACCTCTTCCACACTCTCCAGTGCTTCGTCATAGTTGTCCAGATAAATAATTCCGGCCACCATCTTTTCATCGGTGATCTGCTGACGACACCGCAGAATCTCGGTTTCATCAAACAGATATACTGCCAGAAGCTTCTGACGGCTGATGACTGCCTGAATTTCTTCCTGCTCGGAACTGCTCACATAGATTGGCTGAAGCTCCATGCGGAACCGACGCTCTCCAAACACAGTATGCACCTTGACCGGATCCTCATCCGTTGCCAGATCATCTTTGGTGACTTCCGGAAACATGGTAAGCAGATTCTTCCAGTTTCCTTTTTCCAGGGCCGTGACTGCCCGGAATTCGTCGTTGGCCCAGACAATCCTGCCGTCTTCATCGGCCAGCGCGTAAGGCAGGGCCAGTCCCGTAAGCAGCTGCTTCTGGATCCATGCATATTCCGCTGAAAAGTCCACCAGACCGCCCAGAATCCGCTTTTTGCTGTAAAAGAAGATCCACATGGCAACGCCCAGATAGCCAATCGTGAAGGGGAGCATAACCAGCCCGCCAATGTGGCTGACGCACCCGGCCGCGATGTTGGCGCAGACCATAAACAGGGAAAGAAGCAGGGGCCAGCTTAGGTAACCTCTCAGCTGCCCATGAACCTTTATGTTCTCTTTCATACGTTTTCTCCTTATCAGATCCGAAGGGATCTGCCGCTGCAGGCAGCTTTTCTGCTGCCGCCTATCTTCCGATTATACCATAGCTGCCTTATTTCGTCTACTGTTCGCATGTTGCGCAGGCCGCCGATGGATTTCTCTTTATCTAAATCTGTTTCTGTGATAAAATAGAACTCCGAATTGATGATTTACCATGTATACAAAGGAGAGACACCTTATGATAAAGAAAGAAATTGCTGAGATCAAGCGCCAGTTCACCCCGGCCAACTGCTCCATCTCCCGCATCTGCGGCTGCTACGTGGACGGCGAAAAGAATAAAAAAGCAGAATTTAAGGAGGCGTTTTTATCCCTCCCGGAAGAAGATATGTTCAAGTATTTTGAGTTGCTCCGCAAGAATCTGTCCGGCACACTGGGAAAAAATCTCATTAACCTGGAGTTTCCACTGGCAGCCGAGGAAGAAGGCGGCCCTCACGAATTTCTGTTAAAGCTGCGCAACAGCCGCCTGCAGGACGACGCCCTCTTAGATGCCTTTTATGACCGCATCATTGAAAATTACGACTACGTGGGCAACTACCTGATCCTGCTAATCCACGATGCCTACGATATTCCGGGAAAGACTTCCGACGGTATTGAGATGGAGGATGCTTCCGATGAGGTTTACAGCTACATTCTCTGCTCCATCTGCCCGGTAGACCTCTCTAAACCGGGTCTCAGCTACAATGAACTGGAGGGCAGCTTCCAGAACCGTATCCGTGACTGGGTCGTTCAGATGCCGCAGCTTGGCTTCCTGTTCCCGGCCTTCAACGACCGCTCCACTGACCTGCACAGCACCCTGTACTACTCCAAAGACAGCGATGACCTGCACGACGCTTTCATTGAGCAAATGCTTGGCTGCCCGCTGCCGCTCCCGGCCGGTTACCAGAAAGAATCCTTCCAGACTATTATTGAGGAGACCCTGGGGGATGCCTGCGACTACGAGACGGTAAAGACCATCCACGAGAATTTAAGCGAACTGATTGAAGAACACAAGGATGAGCCGGAACCTCTTGTTCTCGACAAATACCAGGTCCGCAATCTTCTTGAGCACAGCGGCATCGAGGAAGAACAGCTGGAGTCCTTTGACCAGAACTTCGATGAAACCGCCGGTGAAAAGGCTTCCATTTACGCAAGTAATATTGCCAACACCCGCGCCTTCGAGGTCAAGACCCCGGATGTCATCATCAAGGTCAATCCAGACCGCACCGACTTAATCGAAACCCGCGAGATTGACGGCCGCCAGTGCCTGGTTATTGCCATTGACGGCGGCGTGGAGGTAAACGGAATTGCCGTAACACCGGGTACACCCACCAAAAAAAGTGAAGAATAACACACCTGCATTTTAATCCATAACACAGGAAACGCCGAAAGCGCGGCCATATGTCAGCACTTTCGGCGTTTTCTTTTCCAATTTTCTTCTGTTCGTTTGATGCGCAGCTTTCTCTGTACCTGGTTTCTACTGTATCTCAAGCAGCTGATATCCATTTAAATCCGGTGTCGCAAATTCCACCGGCTGTCCCGGATCTGCATAACCCACATCACCGTCCATCGTCACACTCACGGTCTGGTCAGCCACGGTCATTGTCATACCCATCTTCATTCTGCTCTTTTTGCAGTAGCCATCCGGATCTATAACAAATTCACCGCTGATGGCATCATAGCTTACCTGTGCGCCGCTCTGAGCCACCGCAGACATTCCGCTCATTCCCATCACCTGATCAAGCAGTGAATTCATTTTCCCGGCATCCATGGTATAGCTCAGGATCCGGTCTTCGCCCTCTGTGCGAAGCTTCAGATTCTGAATGTAATCCAGGCCGCCATTTTCCATGCCCGGAATCTGCTGAATGCTTTTCATCATCTGCTCCAATGGCATCGGCTGTTTGATTTTCTGATCCATCATGTCCATGTAATACATACCATTTTCATAGTACATATTTCCCGTGACCGGAGTACCACTTAAATCTATGGAATCACTTTTTCCCGCTGGACCCTCTGCTTCATTTCCATTTGAGAACTGCCCTATGGTCATACGCATGTAGTTGTTCATACGCAGATGCTCCGGCTCTGTAATGTGATTTGCTTTCATATTCATCTCCAGGCGGCTGCTCATCTGCATAGCATCCATTTTGGTGCTTATATTAAAATCATAGTAAGCGTTCACATCCGTCAGAGTTTTTTGTTTCTGGTTCATCTCCTCATATACCGCCACCGCATCTGCATCATTCGCATAAGCCGGCACGGTAAGTACCATCACCAAAGTTGCCGTTGCTGCTGCCAGTCGTTTCAGTTTCATGTGTAATCCCTCCTCAAATTTGAATTCATTACCAATTACTGTTTCTGCTGCTGTTTTATATTTTCTGAACCACAATGGCTAAAACATTTGCTGCAGTCACCACTGCATGTCATATGCCCGGAATCCGTATGGTTTTTGCCAGCTTCCCCGCTCTGCGCCTCTTCCCGATCCTTCTTTTTCGAATAAAGAATCAGGCCAGTCAGGCAGATTACTCCAACAACCACCGCCACACAGGCCTTTACAAATATTCCCATCAATACTTCCATGCTTGCTCGCTTCCTTTTTCTGTCTGTTCTATTTGTCTCTTCTTATTTTATCACTGGCATATAGCATATTCAACGGCTCCAGCCAAATCGTAAGAGGAATGTAAGACGAAAAAAGAGACCTTACACAGTTTCCTGCATAAAGCCTCTTTCTGAATTCTTATTCCGTATCTTGTGGATTACTCCATGGTGTACGGCATCAGAGCGATGTGACGTGCTCTCTTGATAGCAACGGTCAGAGCTCTCTGGTGCTTAGCACAGTTACCGGTAATTCTTCTCGGAAGAATTTTACCTCTCTCAGATACATATCTTTTCAGTTTGTTGGTATCCTTGTAATCGATTACGCCGTTCTTATCGCCGCAGAATACACAAACTTTTTTTCTTCTACGCATGCCGCCTCTTCTTACCTTAGCGCCATCTGCTTTATCAGTCTTATTGAATGCCATTGGTACTGCCTCCTTCTTCAAATGATTCGTGCCGTTTCAGCTAAATCCGATTTAGTTAAACGGCAGTCCTTCGTCTTCCACACCATCCGGGATGTTCATGAAGCCATCGCCAATTGCGCTGGTCGGAGCCGGTCTGGAGGTCGGCTGATAGCCGTAACCGCCGTTGTCGCCGTTTCCGCCTGCAGAGTTTTTGCTGTCTGCAAACTCCTGATCATCTACGATGATGTCTGTGGTATAAACACGCTGACCTTCTTTGTTGGTGTAACTGCCAGTCTGGATACGTCCGGACACCAGTACACGCATCCCCTGACGGAAATACTTCTCTGCAAACTCGCCTGCTCTGTCAAATGCCACGATGTTAATAAAATCGGCAGTCTGCTCGTTTCCGTCCTGGTTGCGGCGTCCTCTGCGGTCCACTGCAAGGGTGTATCTCGCAACAGCCATGGAACGCTCTCCCTGGGTGTAACGAACTTCCGGGTCTCTGGTCAATCTTCCCATAAGGATTACTCTATTCATACCATCACTCTTCCTTTTTTAAGCTGGTCGTTATCTATTACTTACTGCTCGTCCTGCTTTACGCAAAGATATCTGACAACCGGCTCCATGATGCGGATGTGTGCTTCCACTTCGTTAGAGCAGTCAGAGTTCTCAGACTCGAACTTGATGAAGTAGTAGAAAGCCTCTTTTGCTTTCTGAATCTCGTAAGCAAGTCTCTTCTTGCCCCAATCATCAACGCCTGTTACAGTGCCACCGAAGCGGGTGATATAACCCTGTACCTTCTCCAGTGCTGCAGCTCTCTCTTCGTCTTCGAGTTTTGCGCTCAGAACAACTGCTAATTCGTATTTGTTCATTGCTTTACCTCCTTGTGGTCTCTGGCCCTTGACTTCAGTTTCAAGAGCAAGGATTTTAATGTGTCACGGATAAATATTTTAGCAGACTTACCGCATAAAAGCAAGCACTTTTTCGCGGTTTTTGCAAGTTTTTTTGCGGTTATCCCTGCTGCTTCTCCGCTGCCTTCGTCAGGCCCCGGGCATTTTTCTCTACCATCTTACGCTCGGTCATGACCTGATGACCGCAGCCCATGCATTTCAGCCGGAAATCCGCGCCTATCCGCAGAATTTCCCACTCATGGCTTCCGCAGGGATGCGGCTTTTTCAGTTTCACGACATCACCCACTTCAAAATTCCATTTCTGATCCATATATTGCTCCCATTTCTCTTCTTCTGTTTCCCAGTTCTGTCATTCAGCCCGATTCCAGCTGCCCGACGTACCCCATTCCGCAAACTGCTGGTTTTCTCGTTCCTGCTGTTTTCGGCGGTCCTCATCTGTCTCCTGCAATTCTTTCCGCAAATTTTCTACCGGATCATATGACCTGGATCTTTTCCAAGGATTGCATCGATCTTCGCCAGTTCTTCTGTACTGAACTCCAGCTTCTCCAGTGCGGCCACATTGTCCTCCAGCTGGCTGACACGGCTTGCGCCGATCAGGACACTGGCCACCTCATCTCTGCGCAGTACCCAGGCCAGGGCCATCTGCGCCAGGCTCTGCCCGCGCTCTTTCGCAGCCTCGTTCAGCTTTGCCACTTTTTCAAGCTGTTCCTCATGCATATACCGTTTTCCTACGGTAGTTCCCTGGCGGGATGCCCGGGAATCTGCCGGAATTCCATTTAAGTAACGGTCTGTCAGTGCTCCCTGGGCCAGCGGACTGTAAGCAATGCAGCCGGTTCCCGTTTTAGCCAGCACATCAAACAGCCCCTGCTCCGGCCAGCGCTCAAACATGTTGTATCTGGCCTGATGAAGCAGGCACGGCGTTCCGTTTGCCTTCAGGATCTGTATCGCCCGCTCTGCTTCCTCTGCCTGGTAATTGGAAATTCCCACATACAGTGCCTTCCCCTGCCGAACCATATCCGACAGCGCACCCATGGTCTCCTCCAGCGGAGTCTCCGGATCCGGACGGTGATGATAGAAAATGTCCACATAATCCAGCTTCATGCGTTTTAAGCTGGCGTCCAGACTGGACATCAGATACTTTCTGGAACCCCAGTTTCCATACGGTCCCGGCCAGAAATCGTATCCGGCTTTGGTGGAAACCAGAATCTGCTCCCGATACGGTTTTAAATTTTCCTCAAAAATCTTTCCGAAGTTTTCCTCTGCCATTCCAATGTTCGGCGCACCATAGTTGTTTGCCAGATCAAAATGGGTAATACCCAGATCAAATGCACGGAATATGATTTTTTTCTGTTCTGAAAGCGGTTTTTCCGCGCCAAAATTCTGCCACATGCCCAGCGATACCCGCGGAAGCAGGATGCCGCTGTTTCCGCAGCGCTTGTAACTCATCTTGTCATAACGGGACTCGTCTGCCTGATACATCATTCGCCCTCCTTCAAAAAGCGTTCAAATACTTCACCAATCGGTTCGTTGATGACCAGATCGGCCCGTCCATCCATCGGAGTTGCTGTTTTATTGATCAGCACCAGCTTCTTTCCCCGGTAATAATCAATCAGTCCTGCTGCCGGATACACGGTCAGAGACGTTCCTCCAATGATCAGGATATCCGCCTCCTGTATGTAGCGCACTGCCTTCTGCAGCGTAGTCTGATCCAGACCTTCCTCATAGAGAACTACATCCGGCTTGATGATGCCGCCGCACTCGCAGCGCGGCACACCCTCCATCCCCAGAATCGCGGCAAGATCAAAGAATTTTCCACAGCGGGTACAGTAATTCCGGTGGACAGAACCGTGCAGTTCCAGCACTTCCCGGCTTCCGGCTGCCTGATGCAGTCCGTCAATGTTCTGGGTAATAACCGCGCGAACCTTTCCCTGCTGCTCCAGCTTCGCTAACGCCCGGTGCGCCGCATTGGGCTTCGCATTCGGAAACAGCATTTTATTTTTATAGAACCGGTAAAATTCCTCCGGATTTCTCCGATAAAAGCTGTGACTGATAATGGTCTCCGGTGGATAAGCATACTGCTGATTGTAAAGTCCGTCCACGCTGCGAAAATCTGGGATTCCGCTCTCCGTGGAAACACCCGCGCCGCCAAAAAATACCACATTATCGCTTTCCTGAATCCACTGCTCCAGCTGATTCACACGTTCCGTCATAATCTGGTCCATCATTCCCGCTCCTTTCGTTTTAAAACCTGTTCCAATCTGTCTACACAACCTCATCCAGGAAGATCCGGCTCAATACATCAATCTGCTCTGCCCCGGCATACTGCTTTACAACCTCCGGCACATGGTAACCAAACAGCCACTGTGTCAGCTCCTCAATTTTCAAATGCAGCACGCGGTCATTTTCCCATTCTGTCTGTGCCAGTGCCTCTTCCATGGTTCCGATCTGTCCCGTCAGTTTCTCAAGCTGGGATCCAGCATGATCCAGTGTCCAGATAAACCGTCCATCATTCTGCGGAATCAGCGGGTCCTCCAGTTCCAGACAAACGGTAAGCTGCTCCGCTTCTGCGTTTTCTTTCAAATGGACCACCGGTACAAAGGTCTCCGGGGTAATAATTCGTGCCATGATGGCTGGCTTTTCCTTTTCCAGCTCAGAATATCCATCTTCTGTATACAAAAGGCGCTGTTCTTTTTCCTCGCGTCCCCAGATGCTCTGTACCCCCACAAGCTGTTTCTGGTCATAAAGAAGATCCAGGCTTCCCAGTTCACTCTTCACTTCCCGGAGCAGGCTGGTTACATAAGCATCGTCCCGTTTCGCGAATACCTCATAGCGCTGCTCCAGCCAGTGCTGCATCCAGTCGGCTATCTGCTGCACCGTTTTCTGCTGTGCATCTGCATCCACACATTCCTCTGCAGCTCCTGTTTCTTCTATAGAAATACGCTCCAGCTCTGCATTTTCTTTCAGCTTCCAGACCGGCTGGTCATAAATAAACGCAAACTGAAACGGCGTGTAAATGGCTTCTGCCGCCGGCATCAGAAAACAGAACGGCATCTGCTGCGCCCGCATGTCTGTCATCATCCTGATCAGCAGGCTGCGCATGTAACCGCGGTGGCGCATATCCGACCGGGTGGCTACCGCCACAATATAATCCACATTCCAGCAGACATTTCGCACCTGCAGCCGGTAAGGATTCCGGTGAAGCATCGACTGGATAACACCATCCTCCTCCCGGACCAGTACCTGGTTCCTGCTCATTTTCTCCTGATCATAGTAATCCAGAAAATCCTCAGAATCCTCCGGGAATGCCTCCCGCCATAAATCCTTTGTCAGGCTTTTTTCCTGATTATCCAGATATCTTATCATAGCCGCCTCTCTTTTCTGCATCTCAGATCGTAACTGTTCAGTACCCTCACAGTTACGGGCAAAAATCCATTGAAAATTGCCTTCGGCAATGGGATTTTTGCC